>NZ_JBSFLQ010000004.1:0-285555 GCF_053599115.1 Streptomyces sp. NPDC001020
TGTTGATGTCGCAATCCACACCGAACCCGGAAGGCCCTCACTCGTTCAAGATCACTCCACCGTGAACCCTGTCACCAACCTCCGTGGACAGAACATCTAGCCCACACCCGCCTACGGTCCGCCCCCGGCACCCGCATGCGCTACTCCAACTTCGGCGCCGCCATCCTCGGCCACGCCCTCACCAACGCGGCTGACAGCACCCTCTACCCCACCCTGCTTGAAACCCGCATCCTCGCTCCCCTGAACCTCCACGACACCAGCTGCACCGCTACCTGCCCGCCGCACACCACGCAGGTCACCGGCTACCGGCGCCACCACGCCCAACACCCACTGCGCATGCCCGGTCTGACCCCTGCAGGATCCCTCCGCAGCAGCGTCCGCGACCTGCTCGCCCTCGTGGAAACCCTTCTCTCCCCGCCTTCTGGCGCAATCCCACCCACGCTGCGCACCGCACTGGACGTCGTATTGCGGCCGCGGCTCCGTATGCCGACCGGCAACAGCCTGGCCCTCGTGTGGAACATCCGTCCCCGCCCGGACGGCTCCATCGTCTACCACCACTCAGGCGGCACCTTCGGATGCACCGCCTTTGCCGCCTTCACCCCCCCCACCACCGCACCGCCCTGGTCGCCCTGGCGAACACCACGGGGCAGGTGGTGGTGCGGTCGGTGCCAACTGGAGCGCTCGCCCGTCCCCTCTCGGCGATTGAGGGCGCGGTGTCGGGTAGCTCGGGGCGAGATGCCCCTGTGCCTGTTCAGGGCGGGCGGATGGAGATCGCGGTGACGGAAACCGTGGAAGCTGATGCACAGAAGTGCTGCTTTCGAAGCCATAAAGAACTTACGGATGCTTCCGTGGTTTCATGGGCGCCCACACTGCTGACAGGGAGCGACTGAGATGGCGGCACCGCAGGCCAGGTGGAGCGCGCTGTTGGACTTGCTGACGCGCGACGGGCGTATCGAGGTCGAGGCGGCTGCTGCCGAACTCGCGGTGTCCGCAGCCACGATCCGACGTGATCTCGACGAACTGGCTCGCCAGCAGATGGTCACCCGAACCCACGGTGGCGCGGTGATCAACGCGATCGCGTACGACCTCCCGCTGCGTTACAAGGCGGCACGCCACGCCCCGGAGAAAGAGCGGATAGCGCACGCGGCGGCCGGCCTCGTCAAGGCCGGTGCGGTGGTGGGTCTCAACGGCGGCACGACCACCACCGAGGTCGCGCGGGCGCTGGCGACCAGGGGCGACCTGGGCTCAGAGGGCGGCGCCCAACCGTCGCTGACGGTCGTCACCAACGCGCTGAACATCGCCAACGAACTGGTCGTGCGCCGCCATGTCAAGCTCGTCGTCACTGGCGGAGTGGCGCGCCCGGCCTCGTACGAACTGATCGGGCCGCTGGCCACCGAAGTCCTCGCCGAGATCACGCTGGATCAAGTCTTCATCGGAGTCGACGCGATCGATGCCGTGTACGGCGCGACCGCCCATCACGAGGGTGAGGCCAGCATCAACCGGGCGCTGGCGCGGCGCGCCCAGCAGGTTGTCGTGGTCGCCGACTCCTCCAAGCTGGGCAAGCGGGCGTTCGCGCGGATCTGCCCGTTGGAGGACATCCATGTGCTGGTGACCGACAAGGATGCTCCCCCCGAGCTGATCGAGCCGTTCGCCGCCGGAGCAGAGATCGTCCGCGCTTGAATGTCCCCACGGCGCAAGGGTGTTCCCAGGGTGTGTCACCACGCGCGCGGCCCGGGTCCGGACAACCCGCGCCATCTCACTCGTTCGGTGATTCTCGCCTGACGCCGTTCGCAGAAATGGACACAGCCTCTCAACGCCCGGCCCGCCATCAAGCGGCAACATCGTCCTGCGCAGCTCCGCAGAATCAAGGACTGCATCGTTGACAGATGATTTTTTCTGCAAGAGTATGTGCGCGAAATTACAAGAACTTGCATCGCCGTCAGAGACTCCATGCCACTCCCCGCTTGGAGGACACAGTGCGTGCACAGTCCCGCAGACTCGGCGCGACACCTGCCGCTGCCCTGCCCATGACTCTCGCCTCGCCCGGCACGGCAGCCTTCGCCCAGCCGTCGCGGACCGACTCGGCCCCGCGGCCGACGGTGACCGAGCCCGCCGACGCCGGCGCCCTCACACTGCAGCTCGCCGACAAGGCAACCCGCACCGTACGTCTGTCCCCGGGCACTTGGCGTGACGTCAGCCAGGGCACCGTGATCCGCGGCCCGAAGGACCTCAAGGGCTACGGCACCCCCTTGGGCGTCACCCCGACCTTCGTGAACCTCAAGGCCAAGGGCGCCGACAAGGCCGCCTCGGGTGTCAACGTCAACTACCCCGGCGAACGCATCCAGGCCTTCTTCGGCGGCTTCTCGGTCACCGCACCCTGACGCTTCCGGCCACCGCAGACCGGAAGCAACCCGCAGCTTCGGCATCATCCGACAACCCTTTTTTCCGAAAGGGCCCACTCATGTCACAGCCTGCGCGCACGCCTGCCCTCATCGCCTCCTTCCTCGCTGGCGCACTCGTCGCGACCACCACCACCGTCATCGCGGCCACCGACGACGACCAGCAGAAACCCACCACCACCTGGCTGACCGTGAAGGTCGCCGACGCCATGGGTACCAGAGACACCATCACCTGGGTGCCCACGGGATCCTTCGCCAGCTCCGCCGAGGTCCGCGTCCCGCGCTATCCGATGACCACCATCGAGGGCAAGGACACCAAGGACCTCGCCCTGGACGCCGTACGAGGCGAGCAGGTCTCCGCGCAGATCGCCATCGCCTCCGGCAAGAGCCTCAAGGACGTGCACGCCAAGGTCGGCGACCTGACGGGGCCGGGCGGCGCGAAGCTCGACGGAGACAGCACTCAGGTGCGGTTCGTGAAGTACATCCCCGTGCAGCGCTCCAAGACCGAGGCCGACTGGTCGGCCAAAATCGACCAGGTCAGCTCCGCGAAGGAGGTCTCTGGCGACCGCAACCCGGACGTCGTCGGAGATCCCCTGGAGGAGCGCGACTCGGTCGACGTACCCGCGTACGCGGCCCAGCCGCTCTGGTTCACCTTCCACATCCCGAAGAACGCCAAGCCCGGCAGGTACAAGGGCACGGTCCGCGTCGACGTCGACGACGCCACCCAGGCCACGTACCCGCTGACCATCGATGTCGCCGACGCCACCGTGCCGACCCCCGCCGACCACAAGTTCTTCCTCGACGTCTGGGCTCAGCCGGAGACCATCGCACAGGCCCACAAGGTCACGCTGTGGTCAAAGGAGCACTGGAAGCTCATCGAGGCGTACGACCGTGATCTGGCGTCGCGTGGGCAGAAGGTCATCAACACGACGATGGTCGACAACCCCTGGCATCACCAGTGGTCGCTCGGCACCCGTCAGTCGCAGACCGCGACGCCGTACTCCAGCATGGTCGGCTGGAAGTGGAACGGGACCAAGTTCGCCTTCGACTTCGACCGCTGGGACCAGTACGTCGAGACCGCCAGGAAAGCCGGGCTCGGCCCCGACATCGGCGCCTTTTCGATGCTGGCGTTCCAGGATCAGGAACACCTCACCTACACCGACACCCGTACCGGGAAGACCGTCTACGAGAACGTCGATCTGGGCGGGGACCGCTGGCGGGAGGCCTGGGGCGCGTATCTGCCCGCCTTCGAGGCCCATCTGAAGAAGAAGGGCTGGCTGGGGCACGCCTGGCTGTCCTTCGACGAGCGGCCGATCAACACCATGACGGTGGTCAAGGACTTCGTGCACGAGGTGGCGCCGGTCTTCGACAACCGCATCTCCGTCGCCGGGTCGATCACCACGGAGGGCGTCGCGTCGAACCTGTCCGTGAACTGGGGTGGCATCGACGCGATGACGCGGGAGAAGGTAGCCGAGCGGCGCGCGGCCGGCAAGATCACCACGTTCTACGTGTACGGCGTGCCGGCCCACCCCAACACGCTGTCGTACTCGCCCGCCGTCGAGTCACGGATGCTGCCGTGGATCTCCGCGCAGCGCAATCTCGACGGGTTCCTGCGCTGGTCGTACAACAGCTGGACCAGCGACCCCTTCAAGCAGCCCGTGTACGTCTTCACCCAGGGCGACGAGTACCTGGTCTACCCGGGGAAGAACGGGCCGATGTCCAGCATCCGCTGGGAGCAGTTGCAGGAGGGCATCGAGGACTACGAGCTCATCGCGCAGCTCCGCGAGAAGGACGGCAAAGACAGCGCCGCTCTCACCGAGGCCCTCGCCAAGGCCACCAGGAATCTGGACGGCCGTACGAAGGACGTGACCGACATCCAGGCCGCGCGGGCGGCCGTGGTGAAGGAGCTGACGTCTTGAGGGAGCGCGGGAGACCCTGCTGCTGCCATACCCCTGACCGCTCCCGCCGCCACTGCTTCCGGCTGCCCAGCCCGGACGCTTGGCCTGACGTGCTGCAGAAGGTGGTCCCGCCCCGCACATTTTCGCGATGACCGTCGCCTGATCCCAGATGGCCCGAATTCGGAAGAACCGGAAAGTCGTGAAAGGCAGGACGCTCATGACAGGCAATCGACCTCTCAGCCGCAGACGTCTGCTGACGGGAGCGGCCGCGTTCGGCGGTGTGGTGCTGCTGTCCCCGCCACAGGGCGCCCACGCGGCACCGGAAACCGCGCGCCAAGCCACGAAGCCGTTCGACACGACCCCCGCATCGCTCGCGCTGCGACGGCTGCTGCCCGATCACCACCGGCAGGTCACGCTGCGCGCGCTGACCACCGGCAGCGCCGACCGGTTCCTGGTCACCGGCCGAGCCGGGGCGATCACTGTGGAGGGCACCAGTCCGGCGGTGCTGCTCACCGGCCTCAACACCTATCTCGCACGGGCGGCGAAGGCCGACATCTCCTGGAACGGCGAACAGCTGAACCTTCCCAGACTGCTCCCAGCCCCCGCCGGTGAGATCGCCGGATCGACGAACGTGCCGCACCGATTCGCCCTCAACGACACCAACGACGGCTACACCGGCCCCTACCGTGACTGGGACGCGTGGGAACGGGAACTGGACGTCCTCGCACTGCACGGCATCAACGACGTCCTCGTCTACACCGGCGGCGACGCCGTCTACTACGACACCTTCCGCCAGTTCGGCTACTCCGACGCGGAGCTGCGGGCATGGATCCCGGCCCCGGCCCATCAGCCGTGGTGGCTGCTGCAGAACATGTCCGGGTTCGGCGGCCCGGTGTCCCAGCGGCTCATCGAGAAGCGCGCCGACCTCGCCACGAAGATCATCGACCGTGTGCGGGAACTGGGCATGACCCCGGTGCTGCCCGGCTACTTCGGCACCGTGCCCGACGCGTTCGTGGCGAAGAACGGCGGTGACGCGGCGGTCGTACCCCAGGGCGACTGGGGCGCCTTCAAACGGCCCGACTGGCTCGATCCGCGGACGACGGCGTTCGAAGAGGTCGCCGCCGCCTTCTACCGTGCTCAGTCGGAACGCTTCGGCGACAGCACGATGTACAAGATGGACCTGCTGCACGAGGGCGGAAACCCGGGTGACGTACCCGTGGGACAGGCCGCGAAGGCCGTGGAGAAGGCGCTGCGCAAGGCCCACCCAGGCGCCGTCTGGGCGATCCTCGGCTGGCAGAACAACCCGAGCAAGAAGATCATCGACGCCGTCGACAAGTCCAGGCTGTTCGTCGTGGACGGACTGTCGGACCGCTACACCACGGTCACCGACCGGGAGCGCGACTGGGGCGGCACCCCGTACGCGTTCGGCAGCATCTGGAACTTCGGCGGCCACACCCCGATGGGAGCCAACGCCCCCGACTGGGTGGAGCAGTACCCGAAGTGGCGGGACAAGGACAACAGCGCCCTGGCCGGCATCGCCGCCATGCCGGAGGCCGCCGACAACAACCACGCCGCGCTGGCCCTGCTCACCGACCTGGCCTGGACGCCCGGCACCATCGACCTCGACGACTGGTTCGCCTCGTACGCCGTGTCCCGCTACGGCGGCGAGGACCCGCACGCCCTCGCAGCCTGGAAGATCATCGGCACCACGGCATACGGCATGACCCGCGCCGACTCCTGGGCCGAGGCACCCGACGGACTGTTCGGGGCCCGCCCGAGCCTGGGCGCGAAAAATGCCGCGGTCTGGGGACCGGAGGCGGTCCGCTACGACACCACCGCGTTCGATCCGGCGCTGACCGAACTGCTCCAGGTGGCGCCCGCGCTGCGCGACAGCTCGGCGTACCGCTACGACCTGGCCGATGTGGCCCGGCAGGTGCTGTCCAACCGGAGCCGGATGCTGCTGCCGCAGATCAAGGCCGCCTACGAGATGGCCGACCGCGCCCGTTTCGACGAGCTGACCGGCACCTGGCTGGGCTGGATGAAGCTCATGGACAAGGTGCTGGCCACCAGCAAGCAGCACCTGCTCGGCAGGTGGCTGGCCGACGCCCGCTCCTGGGGCGGCACAAGGACCGAGAAGGATCAACTGGAGTACGACGCACGGTCGATCATCACCACCTGGGGCGGCCGGGCCAGCAGCGAGGAAGGGCTGCACGACTACGCCAACCGGGAGTGGTCCGGGCTGGTCGGCGGCCTCTACCTCACTCGCTGGAAGCTGTACTTCGATGAACTGTCCCGTGCCTTGAAGGGGAACCGCCCGCCGAAGTCGGTCGACTGGTTCGCGGTGGATGACAACTGGGCGCACCGGCACGACAGTTACCCGACGAAGGCCACCGGTGACGTCCACAAGCTGGCGCGGCAGATCTACAACAGCCTGGCCGTCGACGTGCACCAGGCCACGCTGACCGCTTCTTCCTCCAAGGGCGTGGTGACGAAGGGCAGTGCGGTCACGGTCACGGTGGCGTTCACCAACCGCAACGGGTTCGCCCCGGCCACCGAGGTGGCGCTGTCCGTCGAGGCGCCCGAGGGGATGACCGCCCGTCCCGTCGGGGTGGTGAAATCCGCCTCGGTCGCACCGGGCGAGACGTTCTCAGCGGACTACGAGATCGCTCTCACCGGGTCCGTCGCCGATCTGGTGAACCGAGTTGTGGCCACTGCCTCGTACCGCAGCGGCGCCCCGGCGGCCTCGCCCAGGGGTTCGGCCAAGGTGTCGGTGCGACTCATGGTCGGCACGGGCGTGCGGGACCCGTACCGGACCGCGAGCTTCAACGACGCCGCCTTCGGCCAGGCAGGTACCGCGCTGGCCATCGAGGGCGCGGGCGCCGATCTGTGGGGCGTCACCAACGAGTTCGGCACCATCCACCGCGCCGGCGCGTTCGGGACCGCCTCCACCGCAACGGTGAGCGTCGCCTCGCAGGACAGCACCGGTCCTTGGGCCCGCGCCGGGCTGATCGTACGCAACGACCTGTCCGCCGACGGCTCGACCGGGTACGTCAACCTGGCCGTGACACCGTCCAACGGGTGCGTGCTGTCCTGGGACTCCGGCCAGGACGGAACGTTCGACTCGATCAAACTGGCCGGCGCCTTCACCGCACCGGTGTTCCTGCGCCTGACCCGCGCCGGCGCCGCCTACACGGGCGAGGCCAGCACCGACGGCACGACGTGGACCACCATCGGCACGGCCACACCGGGCGGCGCAGCCGACACCCAGGACGTAGGGGTCTTCATGACGGCGGCGAACGGCTGGACCACCACCCGTGGGATCGCGGAGTTCCGAGACTTCACGGTTTCCTGAGCTCTCGCCGGGAGTGGGTGAAGCCGCTCGCGGCCTCCTCTGTCAGCGCACCCATGTCCTGGTCGGTGTCGCCCTGCTCGACCACGGCCCCCTCGTCCGTCAGCAGCTCGAGAACCGGCCCACAGCTGCCTGCTGCGATTTCCTCAGTGTCATGCAGCATGCTCCCGCCCTCCTGCACCGTCACACGGCCGTGGACGCGGCGCAGGTAGGCGGCGAGTTTGCGGATGGACCAGCCGGTGAAGGGTTGGCCGAGCTGCGCATGCCGATGGCGGATCAGCGCGATGGGAAGTCAGACGTGGGGAACGGGATTGCGGTGAGTTCTTCGCTGAGGTCCAAGAGGCGTGCGCGTGCAGTGAGGTCGTATGCCTGGGCATGGGCGCGGGCGGGCGCAGTCCGGTTGAAGTAGGTGCCGGTAGTGGCGTCGAGGGCGGGGTCGGTGGCCAGGCGGGCCAGGTTGGTGACGCCTTCGTCGAGACTGCTCTGTACGGAGAACAGGTGGGTGACGATCTTTGTGGGCATGTAGGAGGCGGGGTGCAGGGCGTTGACGGTGACGCCGTGAGCGCGCAGGAGCTCGGCATGCGCGAAGGTCAGCGTGATCTGCGCGAGTTTGGCCTGGCAGTATGCCTGGACACCGTCCCAGGAGCGTTGCAGGAGCGGATCGTTGAAGTCGAGGGCGGCCTGTCCGGCGGAGCTGACGTTGATGACGCGGGCGCCTGGCGTGCGGGTGAGCAACGGGGTGAGCAGGCTGCTGAGGATGTAGGTGGCCAGGTAGTCGACCTGGAAGGTCAGTTCCAGGTCGTCGTGGCTGGCCTGGCGTGCAAGCTCGACGCCGATGCCGGCGTTGTTGACGAGGACATCGAGGCGGTCGCGGGCCGCGATGCGTTCGGCGAAGTCGCGGATTTCCTGCAGGCGGGAGAAGTCGGCGTTTTCGTAGGAGACCTGGGTGTTGCCGGTCTGGGCGCGTAAGTCGTCCAGGAGCTGTCGCCCCTTGGCTGGGTTGCGGCCGTGGAGGATGAGGGTGGCGTCCTGGGCGGCAAGGCGGTGCCAGGGCCCGGCCGAGGCCGTCGGTGGCGCCGGTGATCAGGACGGTCTTGCCGGTGAGCGGCGCGGGGCGGGCGCTGATGGGCATGCTGCCTCGATTCTGGGACGGAACAGGGGTCTGGGGGTGGTGTCAGACGGCGGGGTGGCCGCTGGTGGTGGTGGCGGGGATGTCCTGGTGGACGTCCCAGTGTTCGACGATGATTCCGTTCTCGATGCGGAAGATGTCGACGACGGCCTGGCCGTCCTCGCCGGGGGCGGGGGTGAAGTGGCTGTGGACGAAGACGAGGTCGCCGTCGGCGGCGGTGCGCTTGATGTCGAATCGCATCTGGGGCATCTGGCCGCGCAGCATGTCGATCAGGCCGGTCAGTGCGTCGAGGCCGTCGGGCAGGTTCGGGTTGTGCTGGACGAGATCGGCGGCGATGTACTTGGCGGCGGTGTCGGTGTGGCCCTGGTTCCAGACGGTTTCCATGAAGTCGCGGACGAGGGCGGTGTTCTGGCTGGTCATGTGAGTGTTCCTGTTCTTCGGTCGGGTTTTGCGGTACTGGATCAGCGGCTGGCGGCAGCGGCCGGGGCCGTGGCGGTAGTGGTGGAGGCCGGGTGGGGGTGGCGGCCGGAGGCCCGGTGGGCGGTGGCGGCCACGGCAAGCGGGAGGAGTGCGGCGGCGGGCAGCCAGGCGGCGCCCAGTGCCGGGAGCAAGGTGGAGCCGAGCAGGCTGCCCAGGCTCATGCCCAGATAGAGGGAGGAGGCGTTGAGGGCGAGGCCGAGGGCCCGCTGGTCGGGGACCAGGGCGACGAGGCGGGCCTGCTGGGGCGCCTGGAAGAGCTGGCTGAACGTGGCCCAGACGGTGAAGGCGACGACCGCGACCGTGAAGCGGCCCGGGGCCAGCAGCAGTGCGGCGAAGGCCACACCGAACCCGGTCAGCGCCACCGTGATCGTCAGTGGTCCGCCGAACCGTTCGAAGACCCGCCCTGCCACTGCATTGCCCGCCACGCCCGCGATGCCGAACACCAGCAGGAGGGTGGCGACTTGGCCGGTGGTGGCGTGGAAGCGGTCGGCGAGGTAGGCGCCGGCGACACCGTAGACGGTGAACTGGGCGGCCATGAACGCCAGCGTGGTGGTGATCGCCGAGAACACTCCGGTCGTGCGCAGCACCGGGCGGAACGCGGAGGCGGTGGTCGGAGTGCCGCGCTCCATGGCGGGCACGAGGGCGGTGACGAGGGTGAGGGCGATCAGGGCGAGGGCGGCTACGCCGACGGTGGTCAAGCGCCAGCCGATGCTCTGCCCCAGGCTGGTGCTGAGCGGGACACCGAGCACGGTCGCGGCCGTCATCCCGGCGAACACGGTGGCCAGCGCGCGGGCCCGGCGTTCCTGCGGTACGAGCGCAGAGCCGGCGGCCGAGGCGGCCGGGCCGAAGGCGGCCCCGCCCAGAGCGGTGAGCACTCTGGCCGCACACAGCATTGCGTAGTTGGGGGCGAGGGCCGCAGCGACGCCTCCGGCGGCCATGACCGCGAGGCCGGACAGCAGCACGCTCTTGCGGCCCAGCCGTCCTAACAGCACCGGGGCGAGCGGGGCGGTGAGGGCGAAGGTGAGCGCGAATGCCGTGACCAGGAGGCCGACTTGGGCCTGGGTGACGTGCAGGTCCTCGCTGATGGGGGCGCTGAGCCCGACCACGGCGAGGGAGGAGGTGCCGAAGGAGAAGTAGCCCAGGGCCAGCGCCCACAGGGCCGGTCCGGAACGGCGGGAGGTCATCACGCCCTCACTTTCAATACGGTGCGGTGCGGTTCGTAATGAAATTAGATTACGGAACGGTCCGTATGTCAATCCCGTATGGTGGAGCCCATGAGCGGACGACCCAGAGACCCCGGGGTGGACGGCGCCATCCTGCGCGCGACCATGGACCTGGTGACCGAGAACGGCTACCGGGCGGCGAGCATCGAAGGCATCGCGGCCCGTGCGGGCGTCTCCAAACAGACCGTCTACCGGCGCTACCGCAGCAAGGGCGAGGTGATCCTCGACGCGCTCGCCGCCTACGCAGCGGGCAAGCTACCCGTCCCCGACACCGGCACCCTCCAGGGCGACCTCACCGAGCTGTTGACCGTGACCTTCGCTGCCCAGCAGGGCATCAGCGGCACCCTCAACCGGGCTCTCGCCGCCGAGGCGATCGGGGACGAGACCTTCGCCCGCACCGTGTGGGAGCGCCTGATCCTGCCGCGCCGCGACGTGGTCCGCTCACTGCTGGAGCGCGCCCGACAGCGCGGCGAACTCGCCTACGCCGACGATGATTTCCTCATCGACCTCGTCTATGGGCCGATGTGGTACCGGCTCCTGTTCGAGCCCGCCACACTGGACACCGACTACGCCCGCCGGACCGCCGACACCATCACCGCCCTGACCTCGGCACGCTGAGCGCGGTACACGCGGCTACTTCGCAGCGACCCGCCGCAAAGCCGCCCGTCACCGCGCACAACACCAGCACCCTGACAGCGTGAGGCTAAGGGCCGTCCTGCCGCGGGCGGGTGAATGCCAGAGCACGCGAACGCCACGCGGGTCTGCTGCAAGTCTGGGTGACAGGTTCGGTCACGCGGCCTGGAGGGCCGGTGTGGTCATGACGGTCTCGAATTCGACGGGAGTGAGCCGGCCGAGCGAGGCTTGTCTCCGGCGTCGGTGGGAGGTCCTCTCGATCCAGGTCACGATCGGGATCCGCAGTTCCTGACGGGTGGACCACGAACGGCGGTCGAGGACGTTCTTCTGCAGCAGACTGAAGAAGGACTCCATGGCCGCGTTGTCGCCTGCCGCCCCGACTCTCCCTATCGAACCGGCCATCTGGTGGCCGTCGAGCGCCCGAACGAGCTTCCGCGACCGGAACTGCGACCCGCGATCGGTATGCAGAACGCACCCAGCAACGTTCTCCCGGCGGGCAACAGCGTTGTTCAGGGCAGCCACGGCGAGGCGGGACTTCATCCGCGCATCGATGGAGTAGCCGACGATCCTCTTGCTGAAGACGTCCTTGATCGCGCAGAGATACAACTTCCCTTCAGCTGTGGCGTGTTCGGTGATGCCGGCGAGCCACAGGCGGTTCGGGTCATCCGCGGTGAAGTCACGGCGGACCAGGTCGTCGTGCACCGGCGGACCGGGCCTCTTGAGCTTGCCGCGCTTCTCCCCGAACACGCTCCACCAGCGGTTGTCCCGGCAGATCCGCCACGCAGTCCGGTCGGCCATGACCGATCCCGCACCACGGGCTTCATCGGCCAGGAAGCGGTAACCGAACTCCGGATCCTCACGATGGGCGCTGAACAACGCGTTCGCGCGGTGAGCCTCCTCCAGAACGGCATCGGTCACCGGCCGGTCGAGCCAGTGGTAGTAGGGCTGTCTCGCGAGCTTGAGGACCCGGCACGTGACCGTGACGGGAACCTCGTCCACGGCCAGCTCCTTCACGAGCGGGTAGATCCTTTTCCCGGCAGATTCGCCTGCGACAGGTAAGCCGCGGCCCGGCGCAGGACCTCGTTCTCCTGCTCCAGCAGCTTGATCCGCTGACGCGCGGCCCGTAGTTCAGAGTTCTCCTGCGTGGACGTTCCGGGTTTTACCCCGTCGTCGATGTCCGCGCGACGCATCCACTTCCACAGCGTCATCGCGTGCACTCCGAAGTCGGCGGCCACCTGCTCGACCGTCACACCCGGGCCGCGGTTCCTCGCGACCCGCACGACGTCCTCGCGGAACTCTTCCGGATAAGGCTTCGGCACAGCGACATCCTCCCCACCCGCCCCGCAGGGCAAGCCAGTTCAGATGTCACCCGATCGTGCAGCAGACCCGAGTTCTACGCAGCACAGCCAGCACCAAGTCAGCACGGGAGGGGCTGGGACGGGTGATGACTTGGGCTTTTAGTCAGCACCAAGTCAGCACAGGAATCAGTACCGCGCTTCCAAATCGTCCCCTAATGAGGCAAGTCGGACACAGTCCTTCGCGGCCTCTTTGAGGCCCTCTCAAAGGCTCCGGCACCGCCTCCATGGTGACCACGCGCACCCCGACGCCTCGAACTATGGTGTCCCACCACATACGCCGCTGACCTGCACGTTCCTACGGTGTGGCGACACGCATACGTCCCCCGTCGAACGCCAGGAAGTGGTGCCGATGTCCTCCCCCGCAGCCGCTCCACCAGCCCCTTCGAACCTTCCCCGCATCGTTGCCGCGAGCCTCATCGGCACCACCATCGAGTGGTACGACTTCTTCCTCTACGGATCCGCCGCCGCACTCGTCTTCAACAAGCTGTTCTTCCCTGACTCCGACCCGTTGGTCGGCACGCTGTTGTCGTTCCTGACGTACGCCGTCGGGTTCGCTGCCCGTCCGCTGGGTGCTCTGGTCTTCGGGCACTACGGGGACCGGATCGGGCGCAAGAAGTTGCTGGTGCTGAGTCTGCTGATGATGGGCGGGGCGACCTTCGCCATCGGACTGCTGCCCACGCACGCTTCGGTCGGCACCGCCGCGCCCGTCCTGCTCACCACGCTGCGGCTGGTGCAGGGCTTCGCCCTCGGCGGCGAGTGGGGCGGTGCCGTCCTGCTCGTGTCCGAGCACGGCGATGCGCGGCGGCGCGGCTTCTGGGCCTCCTGGCCGCAGACCGGGGCACCCGCCGGGCAACTCCTCGCGACGGGTGTGCTGTCACTCCTGACCGCCGTGCTCTCGGACAGCGCGTTCGGTTCCTGGGGTTGGCGTATTCCGTTCCTCCTGTCCGGCGTACTGGTGATCGTCGGTTTGTGGATTCGTCTGTCCGTCGATGAATCGCCTGTGTTCCAGCAGGCGTTGGCGCAGGCCGAGGCACGTAAGGCGGCCAAGAGCACCAGTGTGGAGAAGCTGCCGCTGGTGTCCGTCCTGCGCCACCACTGGCGCGACGTGCTGGTCGCCATGGGCGCGCGCATGGCGGAGAACATCAGCTACTACGTGATCACCGCCTTCATTCTGGTCTACGCCACCACATCGGCCGGCGTCTCCAAGCAGACCGCGCTCAACGCCGTCCTCATCGCCTCCGCCGTGCACTTCGCCGTCATCCCGGCGTGGGGCGCGCTCTCGGACCGGATCGGCCGCCGCCCCGTCTACCTGCTGGGCGCGGCTGGAGTCGGCCTGTGGATGTTCCCCTTCTTCTCGCTGATCGACACGGGTAGCTTCGGGAACCTGATCCTCGCCGTGACGGTCGGCCTGGTGCTGCACGGGGCGATGTACGCGCCCCAGGCGGCCTTCTTCTCGGAGATGTTCGCTACCCGTATGCGTTATTCGGGCGCGTCCATCGGGGCACAGTTCGCCTCGGTCGCGGCCGGCGCGCCCGCCCCGCTCATCGCGACCGCGCTGCTGTCCGACTACGGCAGTTCCACACCGATCGCCCTGTACGTCATCGCGGCGGCCGTCGTCACCCTGGTCGCGGTAGGCGTCGCCAAGGAGACACGGAACCGCGATCTGGCCGGGGTCGACCCCTCGGCGGACGCGGAGCCCGCCAAGGCGCGGGCCGCGGACGCACACACGGTCTGAACCGTGGTCACGGAAGGCCCCGTACACGTGGGTGCGCGAGTTCGCCGCACCTGAGCCCTCCGCCGTCGGCATCGCTGTGCTCTGGCGTCTGCGCGTACCTGCGGTGCGCGCTCGCGTCAGTGCCCAGGCGTCGACGACAACCGGTGCAGCCGCAGCGCCAGTTGTATCTCCAGGGCGCGGGCCGGGCTCTGCCAGCCGTCGCCGAGCAGGCGGCCCACCCGCTCCAGGCGCTGCGCCACCGTGTTCACGTGGACGTGCAGTTCTTCCTTGGTGCGCGCCGGGCTCATCCCCGAGGCGAAGTACGCGTCGAGAGTACGCACGAGATCGGTGCCGCGGCGTCCGTCGTAGGCGACGACCTGGCCGATGGTGCGCTCGACATAGCCGGCGATGTCCCGGTCTCCGGCGAGCAGTAGCCCGAGGAAGCCGAAGTCCTCGGCGGCGGCCCCGTCCCCTGCGCGGCCCAGCAGCCGCAGGGCGTCGAGGCAGCGCCGTCCCTCCGCGTAGGCCGCGGCCACGGCGTCCGGGCGGCCGGCGAGGTCCGCGACCGGCGCCGAGGCTCCGACAGTCACCTCCTCGCGGACGGTGACGCCGAGTTGCCGTGCGGTGCGGCGGGCCAGGCCCGTCGCGGTGTCACCCGGATTCAGGGGCAGCAGCAGGACCGTACCGCCGTCCCGGGCGGCGGCGAGCCCGTGCCGGGTGGCCGCGAGGTGGGAGGCGGCGGACCACAGGCGGCGGCGCGCGGCCGCCGCCTGGTCGGCATCGGCCGCACCGCCGTCGAGGCGGGCGGCGAGCACCACATGGGTGGCGTCGAGGTCGGCACGCAGCAGGGCGGCGCGCTCGCGCAGGACGCGCGGGTCACGGTCGCGGGCGTCGAGGAGGTCGTCCAACAGCTCGCCGCGTACACGCTGTTCGGCCTCGGCGGCCGAGCGGCGGGCGAGCAGCAGCAGAGAGGTCACCATCGCGGCGCGCTCAAGGGTGCGCTGGTCGACGGGGTCGAGCCCCGGATGGCCGCGCAGCACGAGCGCACCGAGCAGCTCGCCGCCGGCCGTCACGGCGGCGATCCAGTCGGCCCCGTGCCGCACGGCGTGTCCCCCGGCGCGAGAAGCCTCCAGTGGGGCGGCGGGGGCGGCTGCCGCCTCGGTGAACTCGACCGTGCCGTCCAGGACCTGGGAGACCGCCGCAGCCACGTCGTGAACGCCGCCACCGCGCAGGACGAGTTCGGCGAGCCGGTCGTGGACGTCCGAGGCGCGCTCGATCGCCGCACTGCGGTCGCGGATGATCTCGTTGGCCCGGGCGAGCCGGTCCAGCGTGGAACGCGTCTCTGTGAGGAGGTTCGCGGTGTCGATGGCCGCTGCGGCCAGCGCGGCGAACGAACCGAGGAGCGCGATCTCCTCCCGCTCGAAGACCCGGGCACGCCGGTCGGCGGCGAACAGCACCCCGATGACCTGCGGACCGATCATCAGGGGCACACCGAGGATCGCCACGAGCCCCTCGTCGCGCACGCCGGTGTCGATCGTCCAGGTGTGCTGGAAGCGGCCGTCCTCGAAGTAGTCGGGCGTCACATACGGGCGGGCGGTCTGGGCAACGAGGCCGCCGAGCCCCTCACCCATGCCGAGCCGCAGTTGCTGGAAGCACGCTGCGACCGAGCCCTCGGTGACCCTCATATACGTGTCGCCCGCGGCTTCGTCGTGCAGCGTCAGATACGCGACGTCGGTACTCAGCAGTGACCGGGCGCGCTGGACGATCGCCTGCAGAACGGCGTCGAGGTCGCGCAGCCCGGCCAGGTCGTGGGCGGTCTCGAAGAGCGCGGACAGCTCCGCCTCGCGGCGGCGTCTGCCTTCCATCTCCGCGCGCACGCGCAGCGCGAGCTGCTTGGCCTGCTCGAGTGCGTGGACGCGCTCGGGCGGCAGGCCCTCGGCACGGGCGAGCAGGACCGGCTGCTCGTAGGCATCGGCCGAGGCGCCGCGGGCCAGGAGCTGCAGGAACGGCTCTTCGGCCCCGGCACCGACGCCGGGGCGCTCCGCGGACTGTACGTGATCGCGAGACATACCCCCAGGATGGCCCACGGGCGGCCCGGACCGTCCGGCCCTGTGGACAATTCTTGGCATGTCCGCAGTCAGTGTGCCGTCCAGCCGCCGTCGAGGACCAGTGACGTACCGGTGACGAACGAGGTCGCCGGGCTGCACAGGTAGGCCACCGCCTCGGCGACCTCCTCAGGTTCGATCAGCCGTTTGACGGCACTGTCCTGCAGCAGCACCTCGGACAGCACGCGCTCCTCGGAGATCCCGTGGGCTCGTGCCTGGTCCGCGAGTTGTTTCTCCACGAGTGGCGTGCGCACATAGCCCGGGTTCACACAGTTCGAGGTGACGCCGTGGGGGGCGCCCTCGAGAGCGGTGGTCTTCGAGAGCCCTTCGAGCCCGTGTTTGGCGGCGACGTACGCGGACTTGAACGCGGAGGCCCGCAGCCCGTGGACCGACGACACATTGACGATGCGGCCCCAGCCCTGTCCGTACATATGGGGCAGTGCCCCGCGGATGAGCCGGAAGGGGGCCTCAAGCATCACCGTCAGAATGGTGTGGAAGACATCGGGTGGAAAGTCCTCCAAAGGGCGCACCAGTTGCAGCCCCGCGTTGTTGACGAGGATGTCGGCGCCGACGGCGGCCTGTCCGGCCGCGTCCAGGTCGGTGAGGTCGAGAACATGCGGCTCGACAGTGCCCGCAAGGCCACCCGCCGCGCCGACGACGGCGTCGAGGCCGGAGGAGTCCCGGTCGACCGCTCTCACCTTCGCCCCGGCGGCGGCCAGCCGCAGTGCACAGGCGCGGCCGATACCGCCGGCGGCACCGGTGACGAGGGCGGTGCGTCCGCCGAGGTCGAGCAAGGTGGCCTGGGGACCCGTACGGGAATGGGGCGCGTTCATATGCCGACCCTAGGCAGCACGCGCGCCCCGCCCCCATATGGTCAGCGCCCACACTTCACCCCGGATTGGTGGGGTCAAACCATGTGGGTGCATCCATCAACGCTTGCTTGATCCTGAACATGCCGAACTCGTTCAGCTCCGGCAGCGCGTCCACCGCGAACCAGCCGACCTCCAGCGACTCGTCGTCGTTGACGCGCGCCTCGCCGCCGACGGCCCGACAGCGGAACGTGATGTCCATGTACTGGCATACGTCGCCGTTCGCGTACCTCACCGGGCTCAGGGCCTGGACGAGGACGACCCGTTCGACGACGCACTGCACGGCCGTCTCCTCGTACACCTCGCGCACGGCGCACGCCGCGGGCTGCTCCCCGGGATCCGGGATACCGCCGATCACCGACCACCTACGGGTGTCGGCGCGGCGTCCCAGCAGCACCCTGTCGTCCTCGTCGAAGACGATGGCGGTGACGCCGGGGAGCCAGAGCAACTGTTGACCCGCGGAAGCCCGAAGGGCCTGGATGAATTCAGGAGTAGCCATGGGCCGACCCTAACGGGCCGGTTTCGCGGCTTCCTGCTCGACAAGCGGGACGGGCTGATCGCCTCGCTCACGGCGAGCGCGGACTGCCGACGCCACCGCCCAGCCGAACCCGACGGCCGCGATGAGCACCAGTGCCGTCTCGGGCAGGGTGCCGAGCCGTGTTGCGGGCGTCTCGGAGGAGCGCAGCGGCACCTTCTGGACGAGCGAGTCGGCCACGAACATTCCGGTCCGCTGCGTGATCTTCCCGTCCGGCATGATGACCGCGCTGACGCCGCTGGTCACCGGCACCGTGACGGTGCGGCTGTGCTCCACGGCGCGCACCCGTGACATGGCGAGTTGTTGGTAGGTCATCTCGCTGCGGTCGAAGGTCGCGTTGTTGCTGGGCACCGAGATCAGCTGCGCGCCGTTGGTGACCGTGGAACGCACCGTCCAGTCGAAGGCGGCTTCGTAGCAGGTGACGAGCCCGACCCTGGCATCCGCCATGGTGAACACGCCGGGCTTGTTGCCCCGGCTGAAGTCCTGGCGCACCATCGACGTCCAGTTGTTGTTGATGGCGCCGAGCAGCGAGCGCAGCGGCAGGTACTCGCCGAACGGCTGCACCTGCCGCTTGTCGTAGGTGTCGACGGGACCCTTGTCCGGATCCCACAGGATCTGCTCGTTGTACAGCTCGCCGTCACGCTCGACGACACCGCCGACCGAGATCGGCACGCCGATCGCCTTCGCGGCACCCTCGATCACGGCGGCGGCATCGGCGTTGGCGAACGGGTCGATGTCGGAGGAGTTCTCGGGCCACAGGACGAGGTCGGGCCGCGGGGCCTTGCCCGCCTTGACCTTCTCGGCCAGGCGCTCGGTCTCGCGCGCGTGGTAATCGAGAACGGCACGGCGCTGGGCGTTGAACTCCAACCCGGAGCGCGGCACGTTGCCCTGGATGACCGCGACGGTCGCGGTGCCGTCCTCGGCCTCGTCGCTGACCAGGGATCGCGCGGCGACAGCACCCACCACGGGAACGGCCACGCTCAGCACAGCCATGAGAGCCGCGCCGCGCCGCAGCGCGCCCCCGGCGCGCCGCCCGTCCACCACCAGGCGCACGATCTCGCACAGCCCGAAGCCGCACAACACGACCGCGAAGCCGAGTACCGGTGTGCCGCCCACCGCGGCGAGCGGCAGGAACACACCGTCCGCCTGGCCAAAGGCGATCTTGCCCCAGGGGAACCCGCCGAAGGGCACACGCGCGCGTGCCGCCTCCCCCGCGATCCACAGCGCGGCCGCCCACACCGGCCAGGCGGGCAGCCTGGAGACCAGCACGACGCCCGCGCCGACCAACGCGACGAAGAGCGCCTCCACTGCTACGAGCGCGAGCCATGGGCCGGGACCGACCTCGACGCCGGTCCACACGAGCAGCGGCAGCAGGAAGCCGAGGCCGAACAGGTAGCCGAGGCCGAGGCCCGCCTTCCAGGTGCGGTCGCGCAGGGTCCAGCCGAAGACGGCGAAGGCCGGGAGGGCCAGCCACCACAGGGTCCGGGGCGGGAAACTCACGTAAAGCAGCACTCCGGCGAGTGCCGCGGCGGCCGCCGGAACGAGGCGGCGTACCCAGCGGGCACCACGGGGTGCGGGTATGGCCTGGGGTTCGAGCTGTTCCGGCTCGCCCACGGAAGGTGCGGTGACGGTCACCCGGGGAGTGTACGGTGCGTGACCACGCCCCCGACAGCGCGGTGAGCCCCGCAGGCCGGGCGTTGTGCCCGCTGTTCCATCGGGCCGCCCGCCTCGGTCACCCGCGTAGGGCGCCGTTCACCGACCGGTCCTTCCCATGGTGCTGTCGGGTGTCGGGGTGCGGTACGGACGCCCCGCCCGTACCGCACCGCGATGCCCACTCGGCGTGTGGCGGGCCACACCACCGGTGCCGGCCGAGGCAGCCTGGCAGACACGCCGGAGCCGGACGAACGGTCAGCGGGCGTTGCTGATCGCCGCGACGCCGGCCTGCGCGAACTGCTCGTCCAGGTCACCGGAGGGTGCGCCCGCGACACCGACGCCCGCGATAGGCGCGTTGTGATGGTCGACCGGGGCGCCGCCCGCGAGGAACAGCGTGCCCGGGATGTCCTTGAGTGTCGGGGCGGTCTCCAGGCGCTTGGCCAGCTCCGAGGTGGGCGCGTTCCAGGAGACCGAGGTGTAGGCCTTAGCGATCGCGGACTCGTAGGACTGCGGGCCGGCCCCGTCGCCGCGCAGGGTCACGATGGTGTTCCCGTTGCGGTCCACCACTGCGACGCTCACCTGCCGGCCGGCCTTGTGCGCGGCGTCCAGCGCGGCCTGGGCGGCACGGGTTGCTGCGCCGATGGTGAGGTGGTCGGTCTTGGTCGTGGCGTTGTCCTTCAACGCGGACGGCACGGCCTGCGTCGGGGCGGCGGCCCGGGGCTGGGCGGAGGCGGACATCGCGCCGGTCACACCGACCCCGACGGCCGCGCAGGCCGCGACGACGGTGACGGCCTTGACGCGGGTGGAGAACTTCGTGGCCTTGTGCTGCATGACGGGCTACTCCCTGTCGTGTGCGGATGCCGGATGGACGAGCACTGTTGTGTGCTGCGCTCCCCAAGCCTCCGCCTGTCCGCCCTGCCGGACCGTCGGCGTCCCGGCTGGGACCGGCACGCGGGACGGTGGACGGTCCCGTCATCCGATCGGTTGACCCCCACTCGCTCCCCCCAGGTCACAATGGGAGATGTTTGCCCAGCTCGGGAGATCGACGGGATGCGGAACGCCCTGGCGGCCGAGCGGACGGAAACACCCCTGACGACCCTGGCCGGAGAGGATCACTGATGCTGCCCTCAGCTGCCGAGCGTGACGCTCGCCGGCTCGCGCTGGTCATCCACGTGGTGTTCTTCCTGTTGTTGGGCGCCGCCGCGATCCGCTACCTGCAGCGGCACGGCACGGAGCCGCAGGCACCCGCGGTTCTTGCTCTGGCCTCGGCTCTCGCGCTGCTGTATGCCCTCGGCCCCGCTTTTGGCCGGCGCACCTCGTCAGGCCCGGCCGAGGACCCGCTTCCACAGCAGACGCTCCTGTCCCCGGGCCCCCCGCGCCCACTGTGGCTGTGCACGCTGGTCGCGGTCTGGGTCGTGCTGGTCACCCTGGCCCCCAGCTTTTCCTGGTGCTCCGTCCCGCTGTTCTACACCGCCCTGCGCACCCTGACACCGCCCGCCGCCAAATTCCTGATAGCGCTGCTCACCGCGCTGGTGATCTTCGCGCAGCTGCGACTGGCCCACCGCTTCGACCTCGACCTGGTGGTCGGCCCACCCGCAGTCGCCGCTCTGGCCACCGCGGTCTTCGCCCACATGGATCGCCAGCGGACCCGCCAAGCCGTCCTGATACGTGATCTGATCCGCACCCGCCGCGAACTGGCCGCCACCGAGCGCCGCGAGGGCGTACTCACCGAACGTCAGCGGCTGTCGATGGAGATCCACGACACCCTCGCCCAGAGCCTGTCCAGCCAGCACATGCTGCTCCAGGCCGCCGACCGGCTGTGGGACACCGACCCGCAGCGTGCCCGGGATCACGTGGGCACCGCCGCCACGATCGCCGAACGCAGCCTCGCCGAAGCCCGTCGCTTCGTCCACGACCTCGCCCCCGCCGACCTCGCCGAGGGTGGCGGCCTGGAAGCCGCTCTGCATGATCTGGCCTTCCGTGAGACGACCGACGAACGCACCGTGGGCTGCCACATCGAAGGCAGCCCAGGGTCGCAACCCTTGCCCGACGGCGTCCAGTCCGCGTTGCTGCGTGTCACG
Organism: Streptomyces sp. NPDC001020; assembly: GCF_053599115.1. Lineage (NCBI taxonomy): Bacteria > Bacillati > Actinomycetota > Actinomycetes > Kitasatosporales > Streptomycetaceae > Streptomyces > Streptomyces sp. NPDC001020. The sequence continues at coordinate 21,427 of NZ_JBSFLQ010000004.1, forward strand.
CAGGGTGCCCTCGCCAACGTGAGGGAGCACGCCGACGCCACCCACTGCGCCCTCACCCTCACCTACCTCGACGACCAGGTCCGCCTGGACATCGCCGACAACGGCCGAGGCTTCGACACGGCCGCCGTGCCCGAGCGCGCCACCGGGGTGCGCGGCCACGGCCTGCCCGCGATCCGCGCCCGAGTCCGCCAGCTCGGCGGAACCCTCACCATCGAGTCCGCACCCGGTGACGGCACCGTCGTCTCCGCTTCCGTCGCGCTCCACCCCACTGAGGAAGAGGTCCTGGCACCATGACCCGCACCGAACCCGCGCGGCCCGAGCCTGGCACCACCGGTACCGCCCCGCACACGGACCACCCTTCGGCCTCCGTCCGGGTCCTCCTCTGCGACGACCACGCCATGGTCCGCGCCGGGCTGCTCGCCCTGCTCGGCAGCGCCCCCGGCATCGAGGTGGTCGGCGAGGCCGGCAGCGGCGAGGAGGCCGTCGCGCTCGCCGCCAAGCTCGCCCCCGACGTCGTCCTCATGGACCTGCAACTCGGCGACGGCATGGACGGCGTGCAGGCCACCCGCCGGATCACCGCGGACTCCGGCGGCGCGGTGCACGTGCTCGTCCTGACCACCTACGACACCGATGCCGACATCACCCGCGCGGTGGATGCCGGTGCCACCGGGTACCTGCTCAAAGCCGAGCGTCCCGAGGAGCTCTTCGCCGCCGTCCACAGTGCTGCCGCCGGCCGCGTCGCCCTGTCCCCGCCCGTCGCTCACCGCGTCATAGCCCACATGCGCAGCCCCCGCCCTGCGCTCACCCCCCGCGAGCAGGACATCCTCGGCCAGTTGACGCGCGGCATGGCGAACCGCGACATCGCCAAGGCCCTGTTCCTCAGCGAGGCCACGGTCAAGACCCATCTGGGCCGCATCTACGCCAAGCTCGGCGTCGACACGCGCGCCGGCGCCGTCGCCGTCGCCAAGGAGCAACGCCTCCTGTCGTAACGGCGGGCAGGTTGCGCCGGGCGGCACTGGGCATCAGGTAGCGCAAGTGACGCAGTTCCAGGGCCGTGAGCAGGGGTATAGACGCCATCAATGAAACCCATTGCTAGTAGGTCTTGGACTCTATAAGCACAAGGCGTGCAGGGTGAATTTCGCTGGGCCCGTAAGGCCAGGAGCACTGAAGGAGCGACCCATGTCAGACCTCGTCGAGGGCGCCGCGCGCTGCGCTACGAGCCCCGCGAGGCGGCCGTGGACGTCTGCCGGTCCTGGCAGGAACGCAACGGCGGCCGGCGAAACGTGGCGGACGCCCCCACCGCCCACTGACCTGCGGGCCCGGCATGGCGGGACAGCGGCTCACCTCCCCGTCCGAGGAAGCAGCCGACGGACCGCTATGGCACGGGACCGGCGAACATCACCATCTCTGAACACACCTGGAGCGCCATGACACCTTCCCTGAATGCCACCGTCTTTCGTGACGTCCGCCCGTTCGGCGCCGCCCGAAACGTCGATCTGATCGCCGTGGACGGGCGGCTGGTCGAGCGCCTGCCGGACGGGGTCGAACCCTTGGTGGTGGAAGGAGCGGGCCGGGTCGCACTGCCGACACTGGTGGACGCGCACATCCACCCGGACAAAACCGCCTGGGGTGAGCCCTGGTACAGCCGTCGGCCGGCCAGTTCGCTGCCGCAGTACGTGCGTGGCGATGTCGAGTTGTACGAGCGTCAGCGCACCCCCCTCGCCGAGCGGGCCCACCGACTGCTGATCCATGCCGTGGCGTGCGGCACCCGCGCGGTGCGGGCGCACGTGGATGTGGCACCCGCCTACGGGCTGGCCGGAGTGGAGGGGCTGGCCCAGGTCCGGGAACGGCTGGCCGGAGCGCTGGATGTACAGGTGGTCGCATTCCCGCAGCACGGGGTGCGCCGGACGCCGGGCGCGAGTGCGCTGCTGGCGGAGGCCGCCGCGAGCGGGCTGATCGATGCGGTCGGCGGAATCGACCCGGCTGGCTTCGACGCCGGATCGGACGGCGAGGGCCCGGCTCAGCTGGAAATGGTGTTCGGCCTGGCCGAGCGCTACGGCCTGCACGTGGACATTCACCTGCATGACACGGGTGAACGCGGCCTCGGGACCTTGCGGGAGATCGCCGAGCGGACCAAGGCTGCCGGGTTGGGCGGACGGGTGGTGGTGAGCCATGCGTTCTGCGTGCCGGAGCTGGCGGGCGGACCGCTGGCGGAGCTGGCCGACCTTCTGGCTCAGGCGGGTGTGGGCCTGACCACGGTCGCGCCTTCGGCCCACCAGGTTCTGCCGTTCGGCGAGCTTCGGGCACGCGGGGTGCGGACGGGACTCGGCTCGGACGGCGTACGCGACGCATGGAGCCCGTTCGGCAACGCCGACATGCTGCACCGGGCCCATCTGCTTGGCTGGACCACGGGCGCCCGCACGGATGAGGAACTGGCCGCGTGCTTCGCGCTGGCGGCCGACGGAGGCGCCGAGCTGCTTGACCTTCCGGCCGTGACGCTGCGACCGGGCTCACCCGCCGACTTCATGCTGGTGGCCGGCGAGTGCCTGCCCCAGGTACTGGTGGACCTGCCCCGGCGCGACCTGGTGGTGCGGGCCGGGAAGGTGGTGGCCCGGGACGGCCGGTTCACCGGTTGACGCCGTCGGCATCCGCCATCGGGCGGAGATCGGCACACCAGGGCCGATGCGACCGCCAAACGTTCCTGCGCAACTCGTCCACAAACCCGCGCATCACCGTTACCGTGTGCCCGAGCCTCTGAGTGCGGTCGGACGCGGCCGGGACGGTCGGGGCCCGTCACAGGGGAGCGACGGGGTGGGATCCACGGGGACAAAGTCCGCGGCCGGGGCCGCGGACGCGAAAGACGAGAGAAGAAACGTTTCGGATGCGACGGGCCTCCTGCTGCTCGGCGCGTGCGCGACCTGGTCGCTGATCACGGCCGCCGCGCACGGCGGCAGACCCGAGGGCGTCCTGCTGGCGGTGCTCGCCGTCGCGGCCGGATACGCGTCAGGGCGGATCTTCGGCGCGCTGCTGCCGCTCGCCGCGCCCGCTGCGGGGGCGTTCGCCGGCCTGGGACTGGCCATCACCGCACCGCGCGTCACGGCCGACCCACACTTCGTCGCACCGCTCGGGCACAGCGGCGCGACAGCCGCGCTGCTGACGCTGTCCACGGGGGCGGCGTGCTGCGCCGCGTGGGCGGCCCGTGCCCCGGGGCCGCGTCTCGGCCTGAGGATGTCGGCCGCGGGGATCGCGGTGGCCGCGGCCGCGCTCGGCTCAGCGACAGGGCTCGTCGCCTCCACCGGGGTGCTGCTGTGCTCGCTCGCCGCCGCCCGGCTGCGGCACCGCGGCCCCGCACTCGCCGGGCTCGCGCTCGTCGCGGCGGTGGTGACCGGGGCCACCTGGGCGATCTCTGAGGACGTCCTGCCGGACGGTCTGACCGCCTTCCTCGACGATCAGCTGACCCAGCATCGAGTCCTGCTGTGGCACGACGCCCTCGCCCTGGCCCACCGCGATCCCGCACTCGGCGCGGGCCCCGGACGCTTCGGCGAGCTGAGCCCCGCGACCACCCAGTCGCTCCTGTCCGACGGTAAGCCGCACTCCGCGCCGCTGCAGCAGGTCGCGGAACAGGGGCTGGTCGGCGCGGCGCTGCTCGCGGCGGTGTTCTGCTGGGCCCTGCACGCTCTGTGGCGGACGTCACGTCCCACGCCGGTCGCCCTGACGGCGGGTGCCGCGCTGACGGCATTGGCCGTGATCGCGTCGGTCGGCAACGCGCTGAGCTTCACGACGGTGACGGCAGGGGCCGGACTGCTGGCAGGTATCGCGACGGCTCATCCACTGCGGGACGAGGAAGAAGGCAGGGAATCGGAGGAGGCTGGGGCGCAGGAGGAATGACTCCTGTCGTCCGCGGAACGACGGGCGCGCCGAACAACCGTCGATGACGCGTCATCAGGAACGCGTGGCGTGTCCGGACGACGGACGTCAGTGTGTGGCGCCGGGCAGGCTCGGCCGTAGCCGGGCACGGATGACTCGTACCGCTGACTCGGCGTTGTCCACGGTGATGGTGAACGTGTGGCCGTCCCAGAGGCGCAGTACGAGCCCCTCACCACGCCGTACGACGACGGCCGTGCCCTTCTCGGGTCGCCAGCGGTAACCCCACCCACCCCACTGACGTGGGGTGACCCGGGGGGCGAACTCGGCACCGGCCACCTGCGCGAGCGGGATGCGTCGGCGTGGCAGACCGATGTGGCCGCACCGCACCTCCAGGCAGTCCTTGTCGACCTTGACGGCGACGTGCACGAACGCCAGCGTGCCGAAGAGGACCAGCAGTCCGGCGGCGATGCAGCCCACGACGGACATGACGAGCGGGGCGATGCCGGACGTCCATGCGGAATCGACGGCCAGTTCGATGCCGAGCGCCATGCACGCGGCACCACCGATGGCGAGCAGCCACTGGGCACGATTGGTCGCGCGCCCCGTCCAGACCTCGGGATGCGGGGCCGTGTTGCCACTGAGGTGGTCGCTCATGCCTTGAGGGTACCCAGGTTCTACAGCACGGGCACGAAGTCGCACACGGTCCCCGGTCAGGGACTGGGTACACAAGCGGGGCGATGGCGATCGCCCCCGCCGTCATCGCGCCGGGCTGACCGCCTGCAGAATCCTGCCCTCGTCGTACGCCAGCGCGGCGGGCGGCAGCGTCCCCTCGCGTCCGCTGAGCAGGACCGCCATGCCGCAGTCGACCGAAGCCTTCGGTGTCGGATCGGCGCCGATCCGGCGCAGCGCCTGCGCGGCCACCGCACCGGCGGAACCGTGCAGGACGAGCGGTGGCCGGTCCGGCTGCTGGACGGCGGCGCGGATGCGGTCGGCGACCAGTTCGTAGTGGGTGCAGCCCAGGACGAGCGTCGTCACCTCGGCCGGAGTGCGCGCCGCGGCCGCGGCGACGGCCGCGGCGATCGCCACCTCGTCCGCCTTCTCCACGGCGTCGGCGAGCCCGGGACACGGCACCTCGGTGACCTGCACCCCGTCGGCGAACTCCCGGATGAGACCGCGCTGGTAGGGGCTGCCGGTGGTCGCCGGCGTCGCCCAGATCGCGACTGGCCCTCCGCCCGCCGCGGCCGGCTTGATCGCCGGGACCGTGCCGATGACCGGGATACCGGGTTCGAGGAGGGCGCGCAGGGCGGGCAGGGCATGCACGGAGGCGGTGTTGCACCCGACGATCAGGACGTCGGGCCGATGTGCGGCGGCGGCCTCGGCGACGGCCAGGGCACGCTGGGTGAGATCCTCCGTGGTGCGCGGCCCCCAGGGCATGCCGTCGGGGTCGAGGGAGAGTACGAGATCTGCGTCGGGCCTCAGGCGCCGAACTGCGGCAGCAGCAGGTAGCAGGCCGATTCCGGAGTCCATGAGCGCGATTTTCACCCGGTAACCATAGACGATGGCCTCGAAACGGCCTCAGGGGTGGGGCAGACTGCGGGGGGTGAGTGCCCTTGTGTGGATCACCGTCGTGTCTCTGGCCGCCTGGTTGTGGCTGCTGCTCGGTCAGGGCTTCTTCTGGCGTACGGATCTGCGGTTGCCGCCCCGCCGGGAGCCCGACTCCTGGCCGTCCGTTTGTGTGGTGGTGCCGGCACGCGACGAGGCCGCCGTACTTCCTGACAGTCTCCCGTCGTTGCTCGCGCAGGACTATCCGGGGCGCGCGGAGGTCTTCCTGGTCGACGACGGCAGTTCGGACGGCACCGGGGAACTGGCCCGCGAGCTGGCGAAGCGGCATGGCGGGCTGCCGCTCACCGTCGACTCCCCCGGCGAGCCCCCCGCGGGCTGGACGGGCAAGCTGTGGGCCGTGCGCCACGGAATCGCTCTCGCACACGCGCGTTCACCCGAATACCTGCTCCTGACGGACGCTGACATCGCCCACGCGCCCGACAGCCTGCGGGAGCTGGTGGCGGCTGCGCACAGCGGCGGCTTCGATCTCGTCTCGCAGATGGCCCGACTGCGGGTGGAGAGCGCGTGGGAGCGGCTGGTCGTACCCGCCTTCGTGTACTTCTTCTCCCAGCTGTACCCCTTCCGTTGGATCGCGGTGAAGGGATCGCGCACCGCGGCCGCGGCGGGCGGCTGTGTGCTGCTGCGTGCCGACGCCGCCGAACGGGCGCGGATTCCCGACGCCATCCGCCAGGCCGTCATCGACGACGTGGCGCTCGCACGGGCGGTCAAGGACGGCGGCGGCCACATCTGGCTGGGGCTCGCCGATCGAGTCGACAGCGTGCGTCCCTATCCACGGCTGCACGACCTGTGGCGCATGGTCTCGCGCAGTGCGTACGCCCAGTTGCGGCACAATCCGCTGCTGCTCGCCGGTACGGTGCTCGGGCTCGCCCTCGTCTACCTTGCGCCGAGTGTGGCGCTCGTCGCCGGGCTCGTCACCGAAGACACGATGGCGATGGTGGTCGGTGGGCTCGCCAAGCTGGTGATGACGGTGACGTACCTGCCGATGCTGCGCTACTACCGTCAGCCGCCGTGGCTCGGGCTGTTGTTGCCGGTCACCGCGTTCCTGTACCTCCTCATGACGCTCGATTCGGCCGTGCAGCACTACAGGGGCCGCGGCGCGGCCTGGAAGGGCCGCACCTACGCGCGCCCGGACGCCGTGCTCGACGAGCAGTGAGCGAGCGGGCCGGTCACTTCCGGCCGGGAGTCCAGTTCATGCCCCACCCGTAGGCGCGGTCGATGGTGCGTTGCGGGCTGACGCCACGCTCCGCCACCAGGTAGCGGGCCTCGCGCTGAACGACGAGGTCGCCGCCGGTGTTCGTGATCAGGGCGAGCGCGCACACGGTCGAGGGCACCGTGCACTCGTCGAGGAAGAACTCGACGGGCGCCCCGTGTTGCGGCTGGAGCGTGACCGTGGCGTGCAGGTCGGCGAAGGAGCGGGCGCCTTCGTAGATGGTCACGAAGATCAGGACGCGCCGGAAGCTCTGCTGTTGATCGAGGTTGATGGTGAGGTTCTCGCCGGTCTCCACGGCGCCGGTGCGGTCGTCGCCGTCGAGGTGGATGTACGGCGGCTGGTGCAGTGATCCGAAGGCGTTGCCGAGGGCCTGCACGACTCCCTTGCTGCCGTCGGACAGCTCGTACAGGGCGCACAGGTCGAGGTCGAGGTCCGCGTGCATGGCCACCGCCCGGCTGCGCTTGCTGCCCCACCCGGAGAACTGCTTGCGCGTCTGCCAGTTGAGGTTCACACGCATGGCGCCGGAGGTGCCCCCCTGCTTGGTCAGTGAGACCGAGGGGGCCTGCTTGGTGAGAGTGACCTTGGTGAGGCGGACCGGCGTCGAGGGTGTTACCGGTGGGGCGGGCGGCGGGATCGGCGGCGTGCCGTAGTGGCTCGACCCTGGCGAGGTGGCCACCGGCGGCAGCGTGGTGAGCGGCGGTGCGGTCGGGGCGTTCGGCCAGTTCGGGGGCGTGATGGGCGCGGGCGGCAGCGCCGCGTGCTGCGGCTCGTCCACCGTGATCCCGTACTCCGTCGCGAGGCCCTCCAGTCCACTGTCGTAACCCTGTCCGACGGCGCGGAACTTCCAGGCACCTTGGCGGCGATAGAACTCCCCCAGCACGAAGGCCGTTTCGACGGTCGCGGAGGGATCGAAGCGCGCCAACTCGGTGCCCTGCCGCGCATCGAGCACCCGGATGTACAGGCCGGGAACCTGCCCGAACTTTCCGCCGTCGGCGGAGGCGACGAGCACGACGGTCTCGATGGCGGCCTCCACGCGCGCGAGGTCGACGAGGAGCGTGTCCGTCACCTGGCCGCCCACATCGCGTTTGCCCTCGTGGCGCACGGCGCCGGAGGAGTGCGCGGGCTGGTTGTAGAAGATGAAGTCGCCGTCGGTGCGGACCCTCCCGGCGGCCAGCAGCAGCGCCGAGGCGTCCGCGTCGGGCACGCCGGGTCCGGAGCGCCAGCCCAATTCGACCCGCAGAGCTGTCGTCGGCACCTGAAGGTTGGATCCCTTAGGCATTGACATGTCCGCCCCCTCATTGTCACCGCGTCGGGACCGCCGAGTCCCGGGCAGTCGGCCGCATCCATTCCGGCCAACCTATTCTGCTGGGGCCTGAACTCCCATGCCCCGCACCGGAAGGCCGGTGGTCGACCACTGACACCCGTCCGGAACTCGGCTTTTACGCGATCCAAACATCGTCCGCTGCCCTTTTTTGCCAAGTTCGCTCGGATTAGGGATCTCGCGTCACCACGGACACGGAAAACAACCCTCTAATCGGTCTCCCCAACCACCACATCGTGGGCTTACCTTATGTGCCATGACCTCCCCCCGCTCCACCTATGGCGGCGGTTACTACTCCGCTTCGCCCTTCCGGGACACTCCGATCTACGACTCGCTCGTCGCCGAGCGAGGAACCCCGCAGATCGCCCCGATCCCGGTCCCCTCCACCTACGAGGTGCCCGGCAACAATCTGCCGGCACTGCCGTCGGCGCTGCCCGCGCTGCCGCCGGCGCTGCCGACCGGACCGTCCCAGCAGGCCCCCTCCTACGGCTATCCGCAGGCGCCGCAGGCCGCTCCGCCGCAGCAGGGCCAGACGGCGTACATCCCGCAGCAGACGGGTCCCCGCGGCTATCCAGGACCCCAGCCGATGCAACACCCGCACCCGTCGGCCGCCGGCACGGGCTACGAGGCGATGCGCCCCGCGGCGCCGCGCCCGGCCCCGGCTCCGTACCAGGACCCGTACAACAACGGGCAGCAGTACCGCGGGTACTGATCCGCCCCGCGGCGTGGGGTCGTCGGTGCCCGATGGCACCATGGCTTCATGTCGACACCAGCGCTGCACTCCCTTCACATTCACCCGGTCAAGGCACTGCGGGGCCAGACGCCCCACGAGGCCGTGGTGGAGCCATGGGGGATGGCCGGGGACCGGCGCTGGGCGATGACCGACGCTGCGGGCAAGATCGTCACCCAACGCGAGCACCCGCGCCTCGCACTTGCCGCCGCCGAGCTCCTGCCCGGCGGCGGCATCCGTGTGTCCGGGCCCGGCCTGGAGCCACTGAGCGTCGCCGTTCCCGAAGGGACCGGCACGAAGACCGCCAAGTGGTCCGGGGAGAAAATCGAGACGGTCCCCGCGTGCGCCGAGGCGAGCGAGTGGTTCAGCACATACCTCGGTGAGGACGTGACCCTCGTCCACCTCGACGACCCCGCCACCCGCCGTCCCCTCGACGACCCGCCGCACGGGCGCCCGGGTGAGACCGTCAGCCTGGCCGATGCCTATCCACTGCTGCTCACCACACTCGCCTCCCTCGACGCCCTCAACTGCCTGCTCGGGCAGGGGGACCGCCCCCATGAGGGCCCACTGCCCATGAACCGGTTCCGGCCGAACGTCGTGGTGTCCGGCACCGCGCCCTGGGCCGAGGACGACTGGCGGCGGATCTCCGTCGGCGACGTTGTCTTCCGGGTTGCCAAGAAGTGCGGCCGCTGCGTCGTGACCACCACCGACCAGACCACCACTCAGCGGGGGAAGGAGCCGCTGCGCACCCTCGCCCGCCATCGCCGCTTCGGCGACCAACTGGCCTTCGGGCAGTACCTGGTGCCACAGGCGGCCGGCACGATACGGGTTGGCGACCCGGTCACGATCCTGGAGTAGCGGGGACGGATTCACGATCGGGGCCCGGTGGGGAACCAGGGCCATGCGCACGGTCGTTGGGTGCATGAGAAGTTCATGAGAGACCCGCGGGTCGGGAAGAGGGTGATGTCCCTTCCTCTTCCCCCGCGTTGGGCGTGAAGGGCGGTCTGGAGGGGTTGTCACGGACGGAAAAGGGGGCCGGACGGTGCGGGCAATCGGGGGTCTTTGGCGTTGGCGCCGCAATCCGCTGCGCCGTACGACCGATCTGGTCGAGGCATGGGTGGCGCTCGCCGCCCTGGTGCTGATTCTGGTCAGCGCACCCATCATCGGCGCCCTGGTCGGATCGCTCGCCCAGGACTCCCTGCAGCAGTCGGTACGGGAGCAGCACCGCACCCGTCACCTGGTGCCGGCCACCGTCGTCAAGAAGCTCGACCGTAGCCTGTTGGACTCGGATCCGGAGATCTCCTCTACGCGCAGCGCGCGCTACCGCGTGCTCGCCGACTGGACCGCGCCGGACGGCACCGCACAGCACGGCGCTATCCTCATCAACCTCAAGTCCCCGCACAAGGGGGACCACTTCACCGTCTGGACCGACGACCACGGCCGAATAGTGGACCGACCGCTGGACGGCGCCACCGCGACAACACACGCCGTGCTGGCCGGTGTCGGTACGGCCGCGGTGATCGTGGGACTCGTCGAGGGCGTGCGTCGGCTGATCGTCTGGCGCATGGTCCGTCGCCGTTACGCACGCTGGGACCAGGCCTGGGCCAAGGCGGGCCCCGACTGGGGCAGGACGGGCACGGGCAGTTGACGGCCTTCGGGCTCCGGTCAACCACCCGCCTCCACGCACGCTACGGTGGACCGGCCGAACTGTCGGGCTGTTCGGCATCTTCGCGAGAACCCGCGTGAGTACGAGGTGGGGGCACAGCAGCGCCATGGCACAGGGCACGGTCCAGGTGACGCACACCGGAACATCGCGGTGGCGACGCCGCACGGGCGAGTACGCATCGCTCACCGCCGCTCTGGAGGCCGCGGGCGACGGGGACGTGCTCACCATCGCTCCGGGGATCTACCGGGAGAACCTCGTCGTCCAGCGGGCGGTGACGCTGCGCGGGGCCGAGGGCTCCCCCGGTTCGGTGCGCCTCGCGCCGGTGGACGGTGTACCGCTGACCGTGCGGGCCTCCGCGGTGGTCCAGGACGTGCACATCGAGGGCCAGGACGCGGCCGCACCCGCGCTGCTGGTCGAGGAGGGCGTTCCGGAACTGGTGGACGTGCGGATCGTGACGCGGTCCGCGGCCGGCATCGAAGTCCGCGACAGCGCGCGCCCCACGGTCCGACGCTGCACGGTCGACAACCCGGCCGGAATCGGCATCGCCGTCGTGGACGGCGCCGGCGGGGTCTTCGAGGAGTGCGAGGTCATGGCGGCGGCCCAGTCGGGCGTCGCAGTCCGCGGCGGCGCGCACCCCCGGCTGGAGCGCTGCCGGGTGCACCACACGTCGGGCACGGGTCTGTCCGTCACCGGTGAGAACTCCTCACTGGAAGCGGTCGGTTGCGAGGTGTACGAGGTCCGGGGCTCCGGTGTCCAGGTCACCGGGCGTGCCGCTGCGCACCTGACGGACTGCGATGTGCGCCGCACGACCGCGGACGGCATCACGCTGGACACGGACGCGGTGCTGACGCTCGCCGACTGCCACATCCACGACATCCCGGAGAACGCGGTCGACCTGCGTTCTCGCTCGGTGCTCACGCTGACCCGCACGACGGTGCGGCAGTTCGGGCGCAACGGCCTGTCGGTGTGGGACCCGGGCACCCGGGTGGACGCCAACCAGTGCGAGATCTCCGACAGCACGGGCGACTACCCGGCGGTGTGGGTCAGCGACGGCGCGACCGCGGTGCTCGATTCCTGCCGGGTACACGACGTGCCGGACGCCCTGTTCGTCCTCGACCGCGGCTCGCGCGCGGACGTCGTGGACAGTGACCTCACCCAGGTGCGCAACACGGCGGTGTCGGTGAGCGACGGTGCCACCGCGCAACTGGACGACTGCCGGATCAAGGACGCGGCCACGGGCGCCTGGTTCCGGGACCACGGCAGCGGCGGCACGCTGTCCGGCTGCACCATCGACGGCACCCAGACGGGCGTGATCGTCACCAAGGGCGCGGACCCCACCGTCGAACGCTGCACGGTGACCTCACCGGCGGAGGCGGGCTGCTACGTCTCCGCGGGCGGCCGGGGCAGCTTCCTGAACTGTCGGGTCACCGGCAGCGGCGGCTACGGCTTCCACGTGATCGACGGCTGCCGTGCCACGCTGAAGAAGTGCCGTACGGAGCGGTGCGCGCGCGGAGGCTACGAGTTCGCGGACGGCGGCCCGAACGCGCCCGGTGGTGGCGGTGCGGTCGTCGAGGACTGCACCAGCGACGAGAGCGCCGGGCTGCGGCCCCCGGCGGCTCAGGAGACCTCCGTACAGACGGCGGGAGGGTCCCTGGGCTTGTTGGGTGCCATTCCCGGCCAACGCACCACCGAGCAGGAGCCTGCCGACAGGGTGCCGTGGGAGCCGGAGCAGCCCACCCGCACGTCGGCGGCCGTACTCGGGGAACTCGACGCGCTGGTAGGTCTGGAGAGCGTCAAGCGCGAGGTGCGTGCCCTCACGGACATGATCGAGGTGGGGCGCCGTCGGCAGCAGGCGGGGCTGAAGGCGGCGTCCGTGCGGCGGCACCTGGTGTTCACCGGCTCTCCCGGTACCGGCAAGACGACGGTCGCCCGACTGTACGGCGAGATTCTGGCCTCGCTCGGGGTGCTGGAGAAGGGCCACCTCGTGGAGGTGTCCCGGGTCGACCTGGTCGGTGAGCACATCGGTTCCACCGCGATCCGCACCCAGGAGGCCTTCGACCGGGCGCGCGGCGGGGTGCTGTTCATCGACGAGGCCTACGCGCTTTCGCCGGAGGACTCCGGGCGTGACTTCGGGCGTGAGGCGATCGACACCCTGGTGAAGCTGATGGAGGACCACCGGGAGGCGGTCGTGGTGATCGTCGCGGGCTACACGGCCGAGATGGAACGGTTCCTGTCGGTCAACCCCGGGGTCGCGTCCCGCTTCTCACGGACCATCACCTTCGGTGACTACGATCCCGAGGACTTGCTGCGGATCGTGGAGCAGCAGGCCGAGGAGCATGAATACCGACTGGGCCACGGGACCGCCGAGGACCTGCTGAAGTACTTCACGGCGCTCCCCAAGGGGCCCGGGTTCGGCAACGGCCGCACCGCGCGCCAGACCTTCGAGGCGATGGTGGAGCGGCACGCGGGCCGGGTCGCCCAGTTGGCGGAGCCGAGCACGGACGACCTGACGCTGCTCTACCCGGAGGACCTGCCGGATCTGCCCTGAGCCATGTCTCCGGGCCGTGGCCCCGGCAGCTCCGGCCGCAGCCGCGCCAGTAGTCGCTCGCGTTCCTCGGCGAACGCCGGATCGGCTTGGTAGTCGCCGTGCCCGAGGATCGGCGTGGGCAGGGGGTGCTCCTGGGTGCGGCCGTATGCCAGCGGGTCCTTGAGCGGCTCCCTGTCCACCTGCGGGCCGCACTCGCCGGGCAGTCGTATCGGGCCGCCGATCGGGTCGGTAAAGCGGTAGAGGTTGCGCCAGCAGTCGACCTCGCGGTGCAGGGAGCTGAGCGCGGCCCGGCCGAAGTACGCGGGGAACCAGCGCCCGTACAGCCGCTCCAGCGGCGAACCGTATGTCAGGAGGGCCACCCGCCGGCGCACGGAGGGCTCGAGCTGCCACGCCGCTGCCGCCGCCAGAACGCTGCCCTGGGAGTGGCCGGAGAGGACGAGCCGCCCGCCGGTGGTACCCGTCCAGGTGGCCATGCGCCAGGTCAGATCGGGCACGGCACGCTCGGCGTAGCAGGGCGGGGCGAACGGGTGGGCGGCGCGCGGCCAGAAGGTGCCGACATCCCACAGGATGCCGATGGTGCGGCGCGCCGACGGGTCCTTGTAGGCCCGGCGCCCCCAGGTGACGAAGAGCAGGAAGCCGATGCCGATCAGCCAGGAGCCGAGCGCCTGCGCGGTCCCGGCGAAGCCCTGGACGAAGGGCTGTGTGCCGCGCGCGGCGCCGTCCGGCGTGTCGCTGGTGGTGAAGGCTCCCGCCAGGGCCGCGGCACCCAGCAGCAGGGTCACGGCGGAGGTGATGCTCACGACGCGCGGGGCCCGGTCGGTGAGGGTTGCCATGGCGCGCGTGCGGGCGATGTGCAGTGTGCGGGCCGTGTCCTTGGGCTCGCCCGGGTAGTCGCTTTCGACCGTGCCCGTCTCGGCGCGGCTCAGCAGCCGGGCGCGCCGGACCAGCCGGCCGACCAGGACCAGCAGGACGAGCAGCAGCGGCGGGATCACGGACGCCTGCCAGGTGAGGAGGACGGGCGGGCCCGTCATGGAGTGCCCGGTGCCGTCCAGCCAGTCGGCGACCCGCTGGGCCACACCGCCGGTCATCACGCCGCCCAGCGCGCAGGCCAGCATCGCCACAGCGGGTCCGGCCAGTCCGCGCATCGCGGTGCGCGCGTCCGGGTGGGCGCGGTGGAGGACATGGGCAACGACGGCGAGCGCGATGACGAGGAGACACTGTGCCAGGGTGATCGAACCGAACGTGGCGTCGCCCGAGAGGCGCCCCACCGAACGCCAACCGGCACGCGACCAGCCGGCGTACACCATGGTCAGGGCGAGCACCGCCAGCGCGGCCAGCGGCAGCAGACGCACCAGCACGCGGTCGAGTTCCTGGTCGAGCAGGTTCTCGGTGCGGCCCCGGCGGCACACCACCCACACCACAACCACCGCGCTCACGAGAAAGGTTGCCTCCAGGAGCCGACTCAGCACGTCGAGTTGGATGGGGCCGTTGGCCTGGTCGTAGTGCGCGGCGGGGCGGCTGAGTACTGCCGCGACGGTCAGGAACCCCGCGGCGGTGTGCGCGGCCCGCAGCCTGGCCACCAGCCGCCGTCCGTACCAGAAGCCGGGGCTGCCCAGCGTGGTGCGGTGGGGCTCCTCCTCGGGTTCGGGGCGGGCGGAGAGCGGCTGCTGCGACTCGTACGCGCTCCAGGTGCGGTGCGAGAGGTACCACAGGATGCCGGTGAGCGCGGCGGGAACCAGCGACGCGAGGGCGAGACGCCGCCCCGGCAGGCTCCACCAGCCGTCGCCGGAGACGGCAGGCGAGAGGAAGCCGAGCCACGAGTGGCGCTCGGCACACGCCCGCGTGCCCGCGCACTGCCAGACCGCCAGGTCCAGAGCGACTTCACAGGCGGCGGCGACCAGCAGCACCGTCAGGGTGAGCCCGACCAGGCGGACAATCAATCCGTACAGGCCTACCCAGCGTCGGCGGTCGGTCGTCGTGGGGCGCATCCAGTGCGCCAGGTTGGCCACCATGAAGGGCATCAGCAACAGCCACAGGGCGCGGGCGGCGTTCCCTGAGGTGAGGTTGCACCAGACGTACGCCTCCCGAACCGGCCCGTCGTGGTGGTCCTCGGCATGCCCTTCCGCGTCGGCGTCGGCGGTGCGCCGGTAGACGGCGGCCGTCTTGTCGCCGGCGATCCGGACCGTGCGTGGATCGCCCAGCATCTCCTCGGGAGTGGTGCCGCCGACTCCGTGGACGAGAAGTTCCAGGGCCGCTTCGGCCCTCGCGGGCCGCCGGCCTGCGTCGCCGCGCTCTTCCTCGTGTTCCTGTCCCAGATCCAATGTTCCGCATCCCCCGCGCCCGTACGATGTGTCATGCGCAGGCAGAGCGTCTCCGCTGTGACCGCGGCGCACACCCGTTTTCACCGAAACTCCCCGATACGCGTGACGAAGGGCGGACAGCGGTTCGCGCTCCCCGGGTACGGGCGGTGGCACGGCCCACGGCCGCCCGTGCGAGGATGAGACGTCCTCAGCGATGGTGGCGGGACAGTGGATCGTCGGCGCCGGTGTGCACGGGGTGTCGGACGCGATGGGACGAAAGGGAGCGGAGCGGACGTGAGCGAGAATCAGAACCTCCTCGCGGAGCAGCGCCGTGCCCTGATCCTGGACGAGGTACGACGGCGCGGCGGCGTCCGCGTGAACGAGCTGACGCGCAAGCTCGGTGTCTCCGACATGACGGTCCGCCGCGATCTCGACGCGCTCGCCCGCCAAGGGGTGCTGGAGAAGGTGCACGGCGGTGCGGTGCCGGTGGTGGAGGCCAGCACGCACGAGCCGGGGTTCGAGGCCAAGTCGGGTCTGGAACTGACGGCCAAGGAGGACATCGCGCTGGCCGCTGCGGAACTGGTCGCGCCGGGTACGGCGATCGCGCTGTCCGGTGGCACGACGACGTACGCGCTGGCTCACCACCTGCTCGACGTGCCGGATCTGACCGTCGTCACCAATTCAGTGCGCGTGGCCGATGTCTTCCACTCGGCGCAGCGCACCTCGGGCCAACGGCAGGGCACGGCCACGGTCGTGCTGACCGGCGGAGTGCGGACGCCGTCCGACTCGCTCGTGGGGCCCGTGGCCGACCGGGCGATCGCCTCTCTCCACTTCGACGTGCTGTTCCTCGGTGTGCACGGAATATCGATCGAGGCGGGCCTGTCGACACCGAACCTGGCGGAGGCCGAGACCAACCGGCGGCTCGTGCAGTCCGCGCGACGCGTCGTGGTGGTCGCCGACCACACCAAGTGGGGCACGGTGGGCCTGAGTTCGTTCGCCGCGCTCCAGCAGGTCGACACGCTGGTGACCGACGCGGGGCTGCCGACCGAGGCGCGCGCGGAGGTCTCGGAACACCTCAGACAGCTGGTGATCGCCGGCGAGCACGAGGACGGCACAGACATCTGACTGCCCGCCGGCCGAGCTGACGCCGGCGGCGGGCCTTCCGTCTCACGCGGAAGTCCGCACGGGCGGGCCCGGGACGCGCGATCCGCGCCGCGGTGACGGCACTGGAGCGGAGTCTGGCAGCACCCGGGGCCTGACCCGGGTCAGGCCGGCCATACCCCGGTCGCCAGCAGCGACTCGATCGCCTCCGTGTACGGCGCGATGTCCAGCCCCTGCTCGGCGAGCCACCCGTCCGAGTAGTACTTGTCCAGATATCGGTCGCCGGAGTCGCACAGCAGGGTCACCACGCTGCCCGTGCGGCCCTCGGCCACCATCTCCGCGACGATCTTCAGCGCGCTCCACAGGCCCGTGCCGGTCGAGCCGCCTGCCTTGCGGCCGATGGCCGCTTCCAGTGCTCGTAGCGCGGCGACGGCGGCCGCGTCCGGGACCTTCATCATCCGGTCGATGGCGGCCGGCACGAAGCTGGGTTCCATCCGGGGCCGGCCGATGCCCTCGATACGCGAGCCGCGGTCGCAGGTGACCTCCGGATCGCCGGACGTCCACCCCTCGAAGAAGCACGAGTTCTCCGGATCGGCGACACAGACGCGGGTGTCGTACTGCAAGTAGTGGGCGTACCGGGCGATGGTCGCCGAGGTACCGCCGGTGCCTGCCGTGGCGACGATCCACGCGGGCTCGGGGAAGCGTTCCAACTCCAGCTGGCGGAAGATCGATTCGGCGATGTTGTTGTTGCCGCGCCAGTCCGTGGCCCGTTCCGCGTAGGTGAACTGGTCCAGGTAGTGGCCGCCGGTCTCCGCCGCGAGGGCGGCCGAGGCCTCGTACATCTGCCGCGAGTCGTCCACGAAGTGGCACCGCCCGCCGTGGAATTCGATGAGACGGCACTTCTCCGCGCTCGTCGTGCGCGGCATGACCGCGATGAAGGGTACGCCGATGAGCCTGGCGAAGTACGCCTCGGAGACGGCCGTGGAGCCGCTGGAGGCCTCGATCACCGGGCGGCCCGGCCGGATCCAGCCATTGCACAGGGCGTACAGGAACAGGGAGCGTGCCAGGCGGTGCTTGAGGCTGCCGGTGGGGTGGGTCGACTCGTCCTTGAGGTACAGGTCGATGCCCCAGTGCTCAGGCAGCGGGAAGCGCAGCAAGTGCGTGTCGGCCGAGCGGTTGGCGTCGGCCTGGACCTTACGGACGGCCTCCTTGAGCCAGGTCCGGTACTCGGTGTCGCTGCGGTCGACGTCGAGGGTCCCACCGGGGTGGGACAGCCGGGGAGTGCTCACGCCAGGGCTCCTTACAAGAATGTGCCGACGCCGGATTCACGTGGTCGGACGTCTCGATAATAAACACCTTCCACACGCTTCTCACCTGCATAAACGCGTCTTTGATCAGCTCAAAGGCGCTTCTGTGGAGGGCGAGGGGCAACGGTGGGGGCGCATCCACGCGAGTGCGCCTCCTGCCCGACGCGACCTCGCCGTGCGCACTGGTGCGAGGCGCCGGGTACGGGCAGACTGCACGACAGGGGACGCCGATCGGTGCTGCGTCGGGCACCCGCACGGGACACCGCCCCGTCGGGATGCGGACCGGATCACGACCGAACTCGATCGGGGCCACGCCGGATCGCGGTCCACGCCGGATCCGGACCGGGCCCAGCCGAAGCACAAGGGGGCGGACATCATGGCGGAACCGGAGTTCAGGGCCACGGGTGTGCGGATCGGAAAGAGGCTGCGGTCGCTCACCCGGGCCGGTCAGGTGCGGATCAGTGACGGCAGGCTGCGCCTGCTCACCAGCTACGGCAGCGAGATCGACAGCGCGCCGGTGCAGGCGGTGCGCGCGACAAAACCCTGGTTCGCGCCCGAGGACAGGGCGCTGGCCGATCTGAACGGCACCCGCTATTCGCTGACCCTCGGCGACCACGACCCCTCGCCCGGACAAGCGGGGCCCCCGTCGGCACGGCGGTTCATCGAGGCGGTCCGCAGGGCGGCCGGGCACGGCGACTGAGCGTGGCGCGAGTTGCGAGACGCCATCCCGTGGGTCACTCTGATCTCACATCACTCTGGGTTTACCGGCGATCACGCTGAAGAACCAGCCCGCCGGACACGACAGCGGGCGGCCCCCGTACGAAGCCGTTCCGCGCCAAGCGGCCGGAGTAGTCAGCCGCACAGCAGGCGGCAGGTAAGCCCGGCCATCCTGCTGGATCCGATCTTCGCCTTCTTCCGGACCTCAATTCGGGGAGTCGCAGCCGTGATCAGCCAGCCAAGCAGGCAGTGCACGGTGGAGCTCCAAGCCCTGCCGTCGCGGATCGGCCAGGTCCGCAGAATCGTATCGGCGCATTTGCGCTACTGGCACCTCGATCCACTGATCGACCGGGCCGCGCTCGGTGTGACGGAGCTGTTGACGAACGTCCACCTGCATGCCCAGCCCGACAAGACGTGCACCGTGGAGATGGAACTGCTGCTCGACCGGCTGACCGTCTCCGTGCACGACCACGACCCTCGCCTGCCGGAGCTGCGCGATGCGGATCTTTCCGCCACCAGCGGACGCGGACTCGCGATGGTCGCCGCGGTGGCCGACACCTGGGGGGCGCGCCCTGACGGCGAATCGGGCAAGGTCGTCTGGTTCACGCTTCCGGCGCCCCCCTCGGCGCCGGCCAGGCCGATACGGCACCGCACGCCGTATGACCTGGCCCTCGAGGCACCCGCCCCTGGCCACGCAGTCGACGACCGCAGGCCCCACCATGCTCCCGCCCGGTCCGCCGTTGCCGGCTGACCGGGCGGTGATCTTGTACGGCTCGGCCGCGGATCACTCCGTGATCCGTCTTTCGAAGTCGGCTGCCGAGCCGAACCGGCAGCGTCAACCTACGTCGTGCCGGATCCATACGTTGGGTTCGACGTAGCTCGCGTGGTCATGTGCGGTGTCACAGTGCACCGGGACGAGGGCGCCTGGTACGTCGATGTCACCGGTGCTGTCGAAGGGCAGGCCGGTCCACTGCCGCCACTGGGCCAGGGACCCGCTGACCGCCATCGATGCCGAAGCGACCTTCGCGATGCTGCCACCGGCCTTGACGTGCACGCGCAGCCATGGATCGGCCGGCAAGCCGTCGTCGCGCTGCCGGCGGATGTAGTCGGCCATGGAGACCCGTGGTTCGAGGTGCTTGGCCGTGGGACGGACCGGGGCCAACAGCACGTTGTGGCCCTGTCGGGCGGCAGCGTCCCGCAACGCGCCCAGCATGCGGTAGGACAGGCCGCGGCCGAGATACTCGGTGTCCACCGTGATCTCCAGCGTACTGACCGTCGTCAGCGAACGCCCATGACGCTGGTCGCGGAACGCCCACACGAGCACCTGATCCCAGCCCTTGTCCGGCGTCTCCTCACGGCCGTCGAACTCGGCGTTGAACGGCACGCTCAGGCCGCGCGCAACGACGCGGTCACCGTCCGTTGCCACCACGCAGTACTGGGGGAATTCCTCAACCACCCGGCTCAGCAAGGCGCTTGCGACCGGATCGTGCGGTATGAAGGCCGGCCAGGTCTCAGCGATCTCGTAGATCCGGGAAGCCAACGAGGGGCGCTCGGCAACCGGGGTCCGTGGCGGCCGCTCTCGTGGCGGTCCTTGCGCTCATACGGCTCCGCTCTTGCCCGTGCGGCCGAACTCTTCCTCCAGGACGGAGAGCCGGCGCCAGTACTCGTCCTCGTCGATCTCGCCGGAGGCGAAGCGGCGGCCGAGCACGGCGATCGGCGAGTCACCCGCCGGCCGGCCGTCCATGCCGCGCCACGGCACGCGGCGGCCGCGCCAGACGGTGCGGCGCAGGACGCTCACTGCGCCGAACACGACGGCCGCCCAGATCAGCGGGAAGAACAGGATCCACGGGCCGGGACCGCCGTCCCAGTGGTGGGCCAGGGTCTGCATCTCGGTCATCTCCCTCGGTGAGTTCTCCGGTGGTGACTCGAGACTCGCGCCGAGCGGGGGTTCCCGTCGTCGTACGGCCGGCGACAGTGTGTCTACCTCCGCAGGAGTACGCGTGCGGCGACCGCTTCCTGCCGACGGCCTCGAAGTCGTGCGCCCGCTCAGCGGCGGCGTGCCGACAACGACCGCGAGCGTTCCCACCCGCCCGCTGAGAGAGCCCGACGCCAATGGCGCGAGCCCTCTCAGGTGTCACACGTGCGGACGACGGCCCCTCTCCTGGTGCGGGATTCTCTGGTCCGCTCCCGGGAGCGCCGGCTTCGGCAGTGTCGCCACCCCCTCCCTCACCTTCTCCAGCCGGTCCGCCGTGTCATCGGGAAGCCGGGGCGGGCGAGAGCGGGCGTTGCGGAAACGGAACGCGGTGGTGAAGTCGCCGAAGGTGGCACGCCGCCAGTCGCTGATGTTCGGCTCCCGCACCCCGGTGAACCGCTCCAGGAACCTCAGGGCGGAGGTGTGGTCGAAGGCTTCCGAGGCGACCCAACCGCCCGTGGTCCAAGGCGAGATGATGATGGCCGGGACACGGAAACCGCCGCCGATCGGCAGACCCTTGATGTACTCGTCCTGCGTCCCCGGCGGTGCGGTCGGCGGAGCCACGTGGTCGAACAGGCCATCGTTCTCGTCATAGCTGAGGATGAAGGCGGTCTTGCGCCACACCTTCGGGTTCGACGCGATCGCCTCGATCTTCGAGGCCACGAAGTCGGCGCCGGCCGCGGGGAGATAGTGGGGATGCTCCGACTGGTCGCTCGTCGGGATGATCCAGCTCACCGTCGGGAGACGGTCGCCCCGCGCGTCGTCCTCGAAGGTGCCCTCAGGCTGCGGGCGTACGCCTCGCTCGTACAGGTCGGAGCCTGGCCGCGCGTTCTTGAATGCGGCGAACCGCTTGAGCAGGTTGCAACCGTAGTCGTCTTCCTGCTGATACACCTTCCAACTGATGCCGGCCGACTGAAGTCGTTCGGCGTACGTCGTCCAGCGGTACGGCGTCGGCGCGGCGTTGCTGATGACCGGACCGCCCCGGGTGCCGTCCGGATCGATAGAACCGGTCATCCACATCAGGCGGTTGGGCCAGGTGGGGCCGAGCACCGAGCAGAAGTAGTTGTCGCAGATGGTGAAGGTCTCGGCGAGCGCGAACTGGAACGGGATGTCATCACGTGTGTAATAGCCCATCACGTACGGGCCGTTGACGCCGTCGGCCTTGCGGTGGGCCGGCAGCCACTGGTCCATCTTGCCGCCGTTCCAGGCCCGGTGCTGCACAGACCAGGCGTGGCTGGTGGACGGGATGGCCTGTGCACTCGACTTGTGGGTGTCGAGGTGGAAGGGGAGCAGATAGCCCTTCGGGTTCTCCGCGTCGGGCTGATGGAAGACGGAGCGCCCGTTGTCGAGCCTGAGGGCGTGCGGGTCGTCGAAGCCCCGGACACCCGACAGGGTGCCGAAATAGTGGTCGAACGACCTGTTCTCCTGCATCAGCATGACGACGTGTTCGATGTCGCGCAGCGAGCCGCGCCTAGGGGGCCCGGCGGCGACGGCCTTCTGGACGCTCGGCGGGAGGAGGGAGAGGGCCGCGGCGCCGCCCAGCGCGCCCGCGGCCGAACCCAGGAGTCTGCGGCGTGTCAACTCGGCCATGAATGCCTTCTTCTTGAGCGAGAGAAGCTTCTTCGAAGTGACGGCCCATCAGGTCCAGGGGCCGCCGATCATTCTCTGCCCGTGAGCGGCGGGGCGAATCAGGGGGCGGTGGTGAACATGTGCCCGATGGGCGGAAGAAAGTTGACCACGCCGTGACTGTCGAAACCGCTGCATTGCGAAGCTGTTGCCTTACGTTGAGAAGGCGATGGCTGTTCCATGAATCCGGCGCACGGCTCCGTGGGCGCGCATGGCTCGCCGGTCAACCAGTCCGCACTGTGCTACCTCTGAACACACGTGACGGGAATGAACGGCTCCCGCTGACCGGTGGTCTGACGCCCCGTCCTCGAGCGCCGGGCCGCCTGCCCAAATCCTCAATGCTCAGGCGAGTGCGGCCAGCGGGTCGTCCAGCACGGGCTGCCACGCCACCTCGGCCGCGCCCACCAGACTGCTGTGGTCCAGCGTGCAGGCCAGGATGGGGAGCCCGCCGCTGCGGCCCCACAGGCTGCGGTCGGCGACGACGGCGCGCAGCCGCTCGGGGGCGGCCTCGAGCAGGGTGCGGTGCAGCCCGCCCAGGATGATGCGGTCGGGGTTGAGGATGTTGACCAGTCCGGCGAGGCCGAGGCCCAGCCGGTCGATCAGCGCGTCCACGGCGGTGCGCACGGCCGGGTCTGCCGGGTACCGCGTGCGGATCAGGTCGCCTGCCTGCTGGAGTTGCGAGACCTCGGGGCCGGCGTCGCGGCCGGCCGCCGCGAGGAACGCAGGCGGGTCCGTCTCCACGTCGAGGCAGCCATGGCTGCCACAGTGGCAGGGGCGACCCTCGGGATGGACGGTGAGGTGCCCCACCTCCAGCGCCAGCCCCGAACTGCCGGTGTGCAGACGCCCGTCGAGCACCAGCGCACCGCCGACGCCCCGATGCCCGGTGGCCACGCACAGCAGATCGCGGGAGCCGCGGCCCGCGCCGTGCCGATGCTCGGCGAGAGCGGCCAGGTTGATGTCGTTGGCGGCGAAGGCGGGCCCGGTGATGCCCACAGCGCGCACGCGCTCGGTGAAGATCTCCCGCACCTGCGCGCCCGCCGGCCAGTCGAGGTGCAGGGGGTTGAGCGCGAGGCCCTCGGGTTCGGTGACCGCGGACGGCACGGCGAGCCCGGCGCCCACGCAACGCCGCCCGGTCTCGCGCAGCAGTTCGGCGCCCGCCTCGACCACCGCGCCGAGCACCTTCGCCGGATCGGCGTCGACGGTCTCGCAGCGGGGTGCGGTCGCCACGATCCGGCCGCCGAGCCCGACGAGCGCGGCCCGGAAGCCGTCGGCGTGCACTTGGGCGGCGAGGGTGACGGGCCCGTCCTCGGCGACCTCCAGCCGGTGCGAGGGCCGGCCCTGAGTACCGGCGGCGCTCGGGTGCGCGTCGACTCGGATCAGTCCCAGCGCCTCCAGCTCGGCGGCCACCGCTCCCGCGGTGGCCCGGGTGACGCCCAGCTCGGCGGTGAGCACGGCACGCGTCGGCGCACGTCCGGTGTGCACCAGCTCCAGCGCGGGTCCGAGCGCGCCGCGCCCCCGGTCCAGCCGCGTCCGTGAGTTCGCCGTCCGGGGGCCCGCCTTTCCGTTCATGAGGGTGAGTCTCCCATGATCCGCTTCGGGTCCTGCCCCAGACCGCTGACCCTCAGTGTGATGTTCAGGCGGCCCGACAGCCCCAGTTCGGGCGGCGCCGTTCCCGGATGCACCCGCGGCACACCGTGGTGGGCGAACCGTGCCGGGCCGCCGAAGACGAACAGGTCCCCGCTGCGCAGTTCCACGTCCGTGTACGGACGCGTCCGGGTCTCGTCGTTGCCGAAGCGGAAGACACAGGAGTCGCCGAGACTCAGGGACACGACGGGTGCGTCCGACTTCTCGTCGCTGTCGCGATGCATGCCCATGCGGGCATCCGCGTCATAGAAGTTGATCAGGGCGATGTCGTACGGCTCGGACGCCACCGCCCGCGGGCCGAGAGCGGCCAGGACCGCCTCGTGGCCGAGCTCGGCCAGCCATCTGGGCATCGGCTTGACGGGGGTGCCGTCGCCGTCGACGACCGTGCGGGCGTATCCGTACGGGTACCAGTGCCAGCCGAGGCAGACCTGCCGGGCCGTCATCGTGCCGCCTTGGGGAGTACGCACGGTGCGCAGGCCCGCGGGCGGCCGGGCCCATTCCCGGCAGGCATCGAGGAGCCGGCTCTGACGGTCCGCGTCCAGCCAGTCCGGCACATGGACCGCGCCGGGAGCGATCTGCCTGGGGCTTCGCGGGAACAGCTCGGCGTCCATCAGTGTCCTCACAAGGGGACCACCGGCTTCAGCCGGTGGAGGAATCGCTTCCTTGACCCCTGGTACTTTTCGTCCGTCCCGCAAGGGATCGATTCGGGCTGGACCGCAGCCCTTGGGTTGGAAGCCCCTCTCTCCAGGAGAGGGAGCGGAGTCACGGCACCATCATCACGTATCCCGATCCCGGATTCGACCGGCCTTCGGGTCCGTGCGCTACGACCCGGGGACGTGCCCGGACCTCCCCCGGGTCGCTTAGCCTGGACGCACGATGAACGACCGTATGACCACGCCCTGGGGCGCGTACACGCTGACCCGTTTCCCTGAGGATCCCCGTGACCGGTTGCGCGCCTGGGACGCCTCCGACGCGTACCTGCTGCGGCACCTCGCGGCGAGCGACGCCCCGTTGGACGGCACGGTCGTGGTCGTCGGCGACCGGTGGGGCGCGCTCACCACGGCGCTCGCGTCGCACCGGCCGACACAGATCACCGACTCGTTCCTGGCCCGCGAGGCAACCCGCGCCAATCTCGAGCGCAACGGCGTGGCCGTCGACGCGGTGCGCCTCCTCACCACCCAGGACGCGCCGCCCGACCGTATCGACGTCCTCCTCGTCCGGGTGCCGAAGAGCCTCGCGTTGCTGGAGGACCAGTTGCATCGGCTGGCGCCCTGCGTGCACGAGGGAACGGTGATCGTCGGCACCGGGATGGTCAAGGAGATCCACACCTCGACCCTGAAGCTGTTCGAGCGGATCCTCGGCCCGACCCGCACCTCGCTGGCCGAGCAGAAGGCCCGGCTGATCTTCTGCTCCCCCGATCCGGGGCGGGAACGCGGCGCCAACCCGTGGCCGTACCGCTATCGACTCCCCGACGGCATCGGCCCGTTGTCCGGCCGGACCGTCACCAACCACGCGGGCGTCTTCTGCGCCGACCGCCTCGACATCGGGACCCGGTTCTTCCTGCGGCACCTGCCGCGCGACCGGGGCGCCGAGCGGATCGTGGACCTGGGCTGCGGCAACGGGATCGTCGGTGTGTCCGCCGCGCTGGCCAGTCCCCGGGCAGAGGTGTTGTTCGTCGACGAGTCGTACCAGGCGGTGGCCTCGGCCGAGGCCACGTACCGGGAGAACGCGGACGGAGCGGCGGAGTTCCGGGTGGGCGACGGACTGTCGGGGGTACCGGCCGGAAGCGTCGATCTCGTCCTGAACAACCCGCCGTTCCACTCCCACCAGGCGACCACGGACGCCACGGCCTGGCGCATGTTCACCGGGGCGCGGCGCGCCCTGCGGCCGGGTGGTGAGCTGTGGGTGATCGGCAATCGTCACCTTGGCTACCACCTCAAGCTGCGCCGTCTCTTCGGCAACAGTGAACTGGTCGCGAGCGACGCGAAGTTCGTGATCCTGAAGGCCGTCAAGAAGTAGGGCGCGCCCCTGGCGCGGTCGGGTGCCGCGGGCGGTGGTGACGGTCTACGGGGTCGCCTGGTCCGGTGCCGACGCGCCTCCGCGGCCGAGCACCGTGATGAGGTGGGCCACGGCCCTGGCCATCGCCTCCCGCCCCACGCCGAGGTAGGTGCGTGAGTCGACCGCGGCGGGATGCGCGGCGAGGAACTCCCGGATCGCGCCGGTCATGGCGATGTTCAGGGCTGTCCCGATGTTGATCTTGGCGATGCCGCCCGCGACTGCTGCCCTCAGCTCGTCGTCAGGCAGCCCGGAGGAGCCGTGCAGCACGAGCGGTACGTCGAGCGTGGCGCTCAGCCGCTTGAGCAGCCCGTGGTCGAGCGCGGCGGTGCGCGTGGTCATCGCATGTGTGCTGCCGATGGCGACGGCGAGGGCGTCGACGCCGGAGTCGGTGACGAAGGCGGCGGCCTCCCCCGGGTCGGTCCGGGTGCCGGGTGCGTGCGGGTCGGGCGGCGGGTCGCCGTGCTTGCCGCCGATCTGCCCCAGCTCGGCCTCGACCCAGAGTCCGTGGGCGTGCGCCCAGTCGGCGGCGGCACGGGTGGCGGCGAGGTTCTCCTGGTAGGGCAGCCGGGCCGCGTCGTACATCACCGAGCTGAACCCGGCGAGCGCTGCGTGCCGGAGCAGCTCGTCACTTCGGACGTGGTCGAGGTGGAGGGCGACGGGTACCGCAGCGCCTTTGGCGGCCTCGGCGGCGGCACGGGCGAGCGGAAGCAGGCGGCCGTTGCGGAACTTGACGGCGTTCTCGCTGACTTGGAGGACAACCGGCGCGTCCACGCTCTCCGCGCCCGCGATGACCGCTTCGACGTGTTCGAGGGTGATGACGTTGAACGCGGCGACGGCACCGCGCGCGGCGGCGGCAGCGGCGATCAGCTCACCGGTGGCTGCGAGGGGCACGGCTGCTCCTCACCGAGCGTTCGGGTCGGTCGCGGGGGCGAGGATCACCGAACGGGTCAGATGGCGCGGTCGGTCGGGGTCGAGTCCCCGGGCGGCGGCCACCGCGACGGCGAGCCGCTGCACGCGGACGAGTTCGGCGAGCGGATCGAGGCTGCCGGCCACCCACATACCACCGGTGTCCCGCACCTGCCGGGCGAGGCCCTCGGGTGCCTCACCGAGCATCCAGGTGGCGCGTCCGCGGGTGGTGATGCTGATGGGGCCGTGCCGGTACTCCATCGCCGGATAGGCCTCCGTCCACGCCAGCGAGGCCTCGCGCATCTTCAGCCCGGCCTCCTGCGCTAGCCCGACGGTCCAGCCGCGGCCCAGGAAGGTGAACTGCGTACAGTCGACGAGCCCTTCGGGCAGCGGGGTCCCCAGCGCGGTACGGGCGTCGGCGACCACGCTGTCCGTGTGCAGGCCGAAGTGGGCACGGAGAAGGGTGAGCGCGGTGGTGGCGAACCGGGTCTGCACGACGGACCGTTCGTCGGCGAAGTCGAGGACGACCGCGTCGTCGGCGGACTCCATCACAGGCGTGCGCGGGTCGGCAGTGATCGCCGTCGTCCGGGTCCGCCCGCGCAGCCGGCCGAGGAGTTCCAGGACCTCGGTGGTGGTGCCGGACCGGGTGAGCGCGACGACCCGGTCGTAGGGGCGCCCGTAGGGGAACTCGGACGCGGCGAAGGCGTCCGTCTCGCCCTGCCCGGACCGCTCGCGCAGCACGGCGGCGGACTGTGCCATGAAGAACGAGGTCCCGCACCCCACGATCGCGACCCGCTCGCCCGCCGCCGGCAGCGCGCTCCCGTACGCGTCCGCGTCCTTCGCGGCACGGATCCAGCACTCGGGCTGACTGTTCAGCTCGTCTTCGACATGTGTCATGCCACGACCTCCCCATGATGCTTGTTTCTGCAAGATATAGCCGAGTTTCAATCACAATCAAGCATTCGACGGGAGTGAGGTGCGTTAAGGTCGCCGAGGGACCGAGGAACGGAGAGTGCGGATGTCACGCGACGCCCGCTGGCAGACGCTGCTGGAACTGCTCGTCGAGCGGGGCAGGTTGGACGTCGAGGAGGCGGCGGCCGAGCTGACGGTGTCGGCCGCGACGATCCGCCGCGACTTCGACCAACTCGCCGAGCAGCAGATGCTGGTGCGTACCCGGGGCGGCGCGGTGGCGCACGGTGTCTCGTACGAACTTCCGCTGCGCTACAAGATGGCCCGCCACGCCTCCGAGAAGCAGCGCATCGCGAAGGCGGTGGCCGATCTCGTGGCGCCCGGCGAGTCGGTGGGCCTCACCGGCGGCACCACCACGACCGAAGTGGCGCGGGCCCTGGCGGTGCGCAGCGACCTGGCCTCGGGATCCCCCGCGCTGACCGTCGTCACCAACGCGCTGAACATCGCGAACGAACTGGCGGTACGCCCCCAGTTCAAGATCGTGCTGACGGGCGGGGTGGCACGCGCACAGTCCTACGAACTCGTCGGGCCGCTCGCAGACGGCGTGCTCGGGCAGATCACCATGGACGTGGCCGTGCTCGGTGTGGTCGCCATCGACGTCGCGCACGGCGCGGCGGCACACGACGAGGCGGAGGCGGCGATCAACCGCCTGCTGTGCGAGCGCGCCGCCCGGGTGATCGTGGCTGCGGACTCCAGCAAGCTCGGGCAGCGCGCGTTCGCGCGGATCTGCGCGGTGGAGTCCGTGAACACGCTGGTCACGGACACGGGGGCGGAGGCCGAGGCGGTACGGCGGTTCGAGGAGGCCGGCGTGCGGGTGCTCACGGTCTGAGGCACAGCCGCGGCCGGCGACGGCCTCGGCGTGGAAATTATCGGCGAGTTGAGGCCGAGGTGCTGAGGTCGACTGGTTCCGGAGCGGTGGGCGGGCTGCCCACCTGTCGGCGTCGTACCAAGAAGCACGAGACGGCGCCGACCGCGATCACGACGATGGGCAGCGCCAAGGTCGGTCGCATCGCGTGGACGACCCCGTGTTCGAACGTGGACGCCGCCACCTGATCGATGTGACGGGCCAGGCTCGTCGGCGTCCCCTGCGGCGGGTGGACCACCACGCCGTTCCGCCCGACGCCGACCTCCTGACCGCTCTCGGCGGCGTTGCGGAAGCCGGCCAGGAATTGGCCGCGGACGTCGACCGGGAGGCCGACGGCCCGCTTTGCTGCTTCGTCTTGCAGCGAGGCGGCCAGGCGGTTCTGCAGTACTGCGCCGACTGCGGCACTGCCGATCACGGTGCCGATCTGGCGGATCGTGTTCATCACGCCAGAGGCCGCCCCGGCCATCGTGGGCTCCACGTTGTACATGGCGACCGTGACCATCGGGCCGAACACACAGCCGATGCCCACCCCGGCCGTGATCAGGGCGGGCTGGAACTCCCACCATGCGCGGCCGACATCGGTGACCCAGGTGAGCCATGCCATGCCGGCCGCGAACAGGGTCAGACCGGTCATCAGGACGTACTTACCGCCGATCCTGTCCGCCATCCGGCCCGCGACCGGCGACAGCACCGCTGACACCACCATCGCCGGCGCCATCACGAGTCCGGCTGTGAGGGCGCTGAAGTTCAGCACCGCCTGCAGATAGATCATCACCGGCAGGAACAGGCCGAGCATCCCGACCTGGACGGTCGCGGACACGAAGCTCATGACCGCGTAGTTGCGGTCGCGGAAGAGTACGAAGGGCAGCAGCGGGTCGTCGTACTGCCGGGTGCCCTGATGGATCAGGAACAGCACCAGCAGCAGGGCAGCCGTGCCCAGTAGCGCCCAGATCCCGGCGTTCCAGTCATACCGCTGGCCCTCGGTGAGCGCGAAGGTCAGGCATACCAGCGTTGCCGCGGCGAGTACAACACCCGCAATGTCCAGCTTTCGGTGGTTGCCGTGCCGGATGTCGGGCACGAGCATGACGGCCATCGCCAGGACGATCGCCCCGATCGGGACGTTGACGAAGAAGATCCACCGCCAGCCGGCCGTGCTGACCAGGAACCCGCCGAGGGTGGGCCCGGCGATCGTGGCCACACCCGCGACTCCGCCCCAGACGCCGAGTGCGGCGCCCCGGCGCTCGGGCGGGAACGTGCCAATGATGATCGTCATCGTCTGCGGCATCAGCATCGCCGCACCCAGGCCCTGCACCGCCCGGGTGGCGATGAGCTGGGCCGGATCCTGGGCTAGGGCGCACAGCACCGATGCGACGGTGAACAGGGCGACACCTCCGATGAACATGGTGCGCGGCCCGCGCATGTCGCCCAGTCGGCCGAAAGTGATCAGCAGTGCGGCGAGGACGAGGATGTAGACATTGATCACCCACAACACCTCGTCCAGCGACGCGTGCAGGTCGCCGATCACGCTGGGGAGGGCGACGTTGACGGCCGTCAGGTCCAGCAGCGTCATGAAGAATCCCAGGCTGAGCGTCAGCAGCACCGCCCAGGGATTGCCACGCCATCTGCTCACTCGTATCCCATCCTTCGCTCCTCGCATCCCCACGGTCAGTGGCGGAAGCGCCGCCACCGGGTGGGCCCAACACGTCCTGTTGCTCCAGATGTCCCCGCCTTCCTCGGAGTTCGCCTCGGCGGTTCGATCAGGCCGTGCTCACGAACAGGAGGTTCAGCAGCACGCTGCTGAACCTCCTCCGGGCGCAATGGCCACTGCCAGGCAGGGCGAAAACCGTCACTGCCGCAGGATTCGCCGGGCGGACCGCAGGCACCATCGGCCGCAGTAATTCAGCACCCCCGAAAGAGAGGGAAAATGTCAGCTCTTGGCAGGGGCCTGCAGACTCCACAGCCGCCCGTCGGGGTCCCGGACGGTCATCTCCCGGGTCCCGTAGTGCGTGTCCTGGAACGGGGTGACCACCTCCACGGCCGGATCGGGACGGAACAGGTCCGCATCGGGCACCTTCAGCGCGACCTGCACGCCGGGCTCCCGGTCCCCGGGGATCTCGACAACGACGAGGTAAGGCCCCTCGCCGTTGCGGAACACGCCGGAGCCGTCAGTGGTGGAGGTCTCCAACTCGTACCCCAGTTCCTGGAAGAACTTTGCGCTCTTCCCCCAGTTGTGGGTCTCCACGAACACCGCCTCGAACCCTTCGGTTGCCATGTCATGAATCCTTTCCGGAAGAGGACTGCCGCTGCCCATGGGCGTCGTCGAGGTAGGTGCGCAAGGCGTCTGCGACCAGCGCGGACAACGACATGCCCTTCTCGATCGCGTGATGCTTGACCTGCCTGATCAGCCCCAGCGGCAGATACACGTTGAACTGTTTGACTTCCGTATCACCCATAGGGCCGATACTAGCTCGCTAGATTGCTAGCATCCTAGCCCGAGGGGGTCACTCATGTCTGCTTTTGCAGCCGATCCGCACGACCCGGTTGTCGTCCGCGCAGGCGACGCCGAGCAATTGCCCGAGATCGGCCACTTCCTACTGGCTGACGCCAGTGCCAGCAACGGTGCGCTCAGCGCCCACCGCATCCAACTCGCCCGCGGCGCCGACGGCGCGGTCCCGCACCGGCACGACCACTCGTCCGAACTGTTCTTCGTCGTCGATGGAGCGCTTCAGGTGCTTGTGGGATCGAAGGTCATCACCGCCGGCTCCGGTGACTTCCTGGTCATCCCGCCGCGCTGTGACCACGCCTTCCGCGCCGCTCCGGAGAGCACCGCCGATGCCCTGGTCGTGATCACCCCTGGCATCGAACGATTCGACTACCTTCGGCAGGTCGCCAGGATCCGCCGGGGTGAAGCCAGCCGCGACAGCCTGCTCACCGAGCAACACCGCTACGACACCCACTTCGTCACCAGCCCTGCATGGTGAGGCAAGGCCACCGCCAACGCATCACCAAGAGGATCACGCACGGCACCGTCCTGCCCCGGGCCGACGAAGCCACGCACCGGCCGCCTCACCGCGTGCTCAACCCCGAAGGAATTTTGGAGCCGACCACTAAGCTGGGAGCTGCGATGCGCGTATCGCCTGGTCAAGGAGGCTGTGATGGCCGAGTCGCCGAAGGACTGGTCCACGGACGACGCCTCTCGGTATCTGCCGATCGCCGAGCATGGTCTGATCGGCGACCTGCGGAGCGTGGCCCTGGTGGGGACCAATGGCACCATCGACTGGTACTGCGCCGGTGCCTTCGACGCCCCTAGTGTCTTCGCCTCGATCCTGGACGCGGAACGGGGTGGGTTCTTCGAACTCACCGCGGCCGTGCCGGCGCGGACGAAGCAGTTCTACTTCCCCGACACCA
Organism: Streptomyces sp. NPDC001020; assembly: GCF_053599115.1. Lineage (NCBI taxonomy): Bacteria > Bacillati > Actinomycetota > Actinomycetes > Kitasatosporales > Streptomycetaceae > Streptomyces > Streptomyces sp. NPDC001020. The sequence goes on from NZ_JBSFLQ010000004.1 coordinate 53,265, forward strand.
ACGTCCTGATCACCAGGTTCTTCACCGAAGAGGGCCTCGGCGAGGTGCAGGACTTCATGCCCGTCGGCGTGCAGTCGGTCGAGACCGAGCGCCACCGGCTGATCCGGCGGGTCCTGTGCGTGCGCGGTTCCATCCCGTTCCGGGTGCGGGTGGCTCCCCGGTTCGACTACGGCTCGCAGCCCCACACGGTGCGTGTGCTCGGCGACATGGCGGTCTTCGACTCCGCCGACCTGTCGCTGGCCCTGACCGCCACCATGCCGCTCGAGAGCGACGACCAGGACGTGTGGGCGGACTTCAAACTCGCCGAGGGCGAGGCGGCGGTGTTCTCGCTGGACCAGGTCAGCAACGAGCTGGCACCCCGCATGTGCGCTCACGCGGAGGCGGAGAAGCAGTTCAACACCACGGTGGAGTACTGGCGGCGCTGGATCTCCGCCTCCCGCTATCGCGGCCGGTGGCGAGAGATGGTGCACCGCTCCGCCCTGACCCTGAAGCTGCTCACCTACGCCCCGACGGGCGCGATCGTCGCCGCGCCGACCACGAGCCTGCCCGAGCGGATCGGCGGCGAACGCAACTGGGACTACCGGTACGTCTGGGTGCGCGACGCCGCCTTCTGTGTCTACGCCTTGCTGCGGCTGGGCTTCACCAGTGAGGCCGAGGCGTTCATGAAGTTCGTGACCCGCCACATCACTCCGGGCGGCGACGGACCCTCCGGCCCGCTGCACGTCATGTATGGAATCGACGGCCGCACCGACCTGCCCGAGCGACAACTCGACCATCTGGAGGGCCACCAGGGGTCCGCGCCGGTCCGGATCGGCAACGCGGCCGTCGACCAGCTCCAACTCGACATCTACGGCGCCCTCATCGACTCGATCTACCTCTACGACAAGTGGGCACAGCCCATCTCCAGCGACGAGTGGGACGATGTCTGCGCCCTGGTGGACTGGGTCTGCGACCACTGGAACCAGCCCGACGAAGGCGTCTGGGAGACCCGCGGCGGCCGCAAGAACTTCCTGTACTCGCGGTTGATGTGCTGGGTCGCGATCGAACGGGGCATCCGGATGGCACGTCGCCGCGGACTGCCCGCCGACCTGCTCCGCTGGCAGCAGTGCCGCGACACGATCTACCGGCGGATCATGCGACGGGGCTGGTCCGACACGCGGGAGGCGTTCATGCAGCACGAGGACGGCGACGTGCTCGACGCGGCGGTGCTCATGATGCCGCTGGCCAAGTTCATCGCGCCCACCGACCCCAAGTGGCTGTCCACACTCGACGCCCTCACCCAGGACCTGGTGTCCGACTCTCTGGTCTACCGCTACGACGCGCAGGCGAGCCCGGACGGCTTGCGGGGCGACGAGGGGACGTTCTCGATCTGCTCGTTCTGGTACGTCGAGGCCCTGGCCCGGGCCGGCCGGGTCGACGAGGCACGCCTGGCCTTCGAGAAGATGCTGACGTACGCCAACCATCTGGGCCTGTACGGCGAGGAGATCGGTCACACCGGGGAGCAACAGGGCAACTTCCCGCAGGCGTTCACCCATCTCGCCTTGATCAGCGCGGCGTTCAACCTGGACCGGGCCCTGGGCTGACGTTCACCGCTCCCCCCGTCCGCACCCGTACCCACGGACCGCGTTGGCAAAGAACCTCCGTAGATGCGTTCGAATTAAATGCGTATGCATTTCATGCGCACGCATGTAGTCTCTCTCGCATGACCTCTCCGCTCACCAATCCCGTGTCCGAGGGACGCTGGACCCCCAGGCTGTGGGGCACCCTGCTGGTGCTCTGCGCCGCGATGTTCCTGGACGCGCTGGACGTGTCCATGGTCGGCGTCGCCCTGCCTTCCATCGGTTCCGACCTCCATCTGACGACGTCGACGCTGCAATGGATCGTCAGCGGCTACATCCTGGGATATGGCGGGCTGCTACTCCTCGGTGGACGCACCGCCGACCTGCTCGGCCGGCGCCAGGTCTTCCTGGTGGCCCTGGGCGTCTTCACACTGGCGTCACTGCTCGGCGGACTCGTCGACTCGGGCCCGCTGCTGATCGCCAGCCGCTTCATCAAGGGCCTGAGCGCGGCGTTCACCGCACCCGCCGGCCTGTCCATCATCACCACGACCTTCGCCGAGGGCCCGCTGCGCAACCGCGCCCTCTCCATCTACACCACCTGCGCGGCCACCGGCTTCTCGATGGGCCTGGTGCTGTCCGGTCTGCTGACCGAGGCCAGTTGGCGGCTCACCATGCTGCTGCCCGCTCCCGTCGCGCTGATCGCCCTGCTCGCGGGCCTGAAGCTGTTGCCGCGCAGCGAACGCGAGAAGGACCACAACGGCTACGACATCCCCGGCGCCGTCACCGGCACCGCGTCCATGCTGCTGCTCGTCTTCACCGTCGTCCAGGCACCGGACGCCGGCTGGGCCTCCGCCCGCACCCTGCTGTCCTTCCTCGCCGTCGCGGTGCTCCTCACCGCGTTCGTCCTCATCGAGCGGCGCTCGCCCGGCCCGCTGATCCGGCTCGGCGTCCTGCGCTCGGGCAGCCAACTGCGCGCCCAACTCGGCGCCATGGCCTTCTTCGGGTCCTATGTCGGCTTCCAGTTCCTGGTCACGCTGTACATGCAGTCACTGCTCGGCTGGTCGGCACTGCACACCGCACTCGCCTTCCTGCCCGCGGGCGCGCTGGTGGCGGTCTCCTCCACGAAGGTGGGTGCGATCGTCGACCGCTTCGGCACTCCGCGGCTGATCGCGGCGGGCTTCGCGCTGATGGTCCTGGGGTACGCACTGTTCCTGCGCGTCAGCCTCGCCCCTGTGTACGCGGCGGTCATCCTTCCCAGCATGCTGCTGATCGGCGCGGCCTGCGCGCTGGTCTTCCCGTCCCTCAACATCCAGGCCACGAACGGGGTCGAGGACCATGAGCAGGGCATGGTCTCCGGTCTGCTGAACACCTCGGTCCAGGTGGGCGGCGCGATCTTCCTGGCCGTGGTGACGGCGGTGGTGACCGCGCACGCACCCACGCACGCCTCGCCGCAGGCGGTCCTCGACAGCTACCGGCCCGGCCTGATCGTGGTGACGGGCGTCGCCCTGGCGGGACTGCTGATCACGCTCACGGGCCTGCGCACGCGCCGACCCCAACGCTCCCTCGTGGTCACCGGCTCCCGACAGGAGGAGACGGACGCGAAGTCCGTGGCTCTCGTCGACTAGGGCCATGCCCACGCGTGTGGCCGACGGGGCCTGTTGCCCCGTCGGCCACACGTCTGTTTGACTCGGCGCGTGGAGAGCAGGAATCGTTCAACCGGGCGTGGAAGGCGTCGTACTCAGGCGGAGCGGGACGCACTCACCGTTGAGATCGGATACGCGCTGTGCAGCGCGGTGTTCGCGGCTGCGCTGGTGTTCGGGGCCGTGGCGGGACCGGCTTTCGCCTTCGATCTGTCCGGCTCAGCGCGGCGCGTGCTGGTCGCCTCGGGCGCCACGGTGGCCGCCGTGCTGTTCGTCGCACGGGTCGTCAGCGTCCTGGTCCGCTTCCGACGCAGCGCCGCGGCTCAGCCCAGCCAGCCCGGCCGCACCAACCCCGACTCGTAGGCCAGTACGACGAGTTGGGCCCGGTCACGGGCTCCCAGCTTGACCATGGTGCGGCTGACATGAGTCTTCGCCGTGAGCGGGCTGACGACGAGGCGGCGGGCGATCTCGTCGTTGGACAGGCCGATGCCGACCAGAGCCATCACCTCCCGTTCCCGCTCGGTGAGTTCGGCGAGCGAGATGGCCGCGGGCTCCTTGGAGCGGGCCGCGAACTCGGAGATCAACCGTCGGGTCACACTCGGCGAGAGCAGGGCGTCGCCCCCGACAACCGCCCGTACCGCGCGCAGGAGTTCATCCGGCTCGGTGTCCTTGACGAGGAAGCCCGAGGCTCCGGAGCGGATCGCCTCGAAGACGTACTCGTCGAGTTCGAAGGTGGTCAGCATGACCACCTTCACGTGCTCCAGGCCCGGGTCCTCGGTGATGCGGCGGGTCGCGACGAGCCCGTCGACCAAGGGCATGCGGATGTCCATCAGCACGACATCGGGGCTCAGTTCACGTACCTTGCGCAACGCCTCCGCGCCGTCGGCGCTTTCGCCCGTCACCTCGATGTCCGGCTGTGCGTCGAGCAGCGCCTTGAACCCTGCCCTGACCAGTGACTGGTCGTCGGCGAGCAGTACGCGGATCACTGGTCCTCCTTGTGTGTGAGGGGCTCCTCGGACGACGCTTCGAGCGGCAGGAGACCAAGCACCCGGAATCCTCCGTCGTCGCGTGGGCCCGCCTCGATCGTGCCACCGAGGGCGGCGGCCCGCTCCCGCATCCCGGCCAGGCCGTTGCCGCTTCCGCCCGCGTCAGCACCGGCCGCGGGACCGTCGTCATCGACACGCAGGTGCAACAGGCCCCGCGCACTGTCCACGCGCACACGCGCGTGCCGTGACCCCGAGTGCCGTACGACATTGGTGAGGGCCTCCTGGACGATACGGAAGGCAGCGAGGTCGGTGCCCGGCGCGAGCTTCGGCACCGTACCGTCGACCGTGACCGTCAGACCGGCACGCGCGGCCTGTGCGACGAGTTCGGGCAGCCGGTCGAGCCCGGGCGCCGGCGTGCGCGGCGCGTCACCGGGTGTCCGCAGCATGTCGAGCACCTGGCGTACCTCCCCGAGCGCCTCCTTACTGGCCGCTTTGACGGTGGTGAGCGCCTTGCGCGCCTGCTCCGGGTCGGAGTCGAGGAGCGCAAGGCCGACGCCCGCCTGGACGTTGATCACGGAAATGCTGTGGGCGAGGACGTCGTGCAGTTCGCGAGCGATCCGCAGCCGCTCCTCGTCGGCACGCCGCCGCACGGCCCGCGCTTGTTCGGCCCGCTCACGCGCCCACTGCTCGCGCCGGATACGCACCAGTTCCGCCATCGCCACGATCGCCGCCACCCAGGCGGCTATACCCAACTCCTGCCCCCAGGGGGCGGCCGAGCCCCCGGGCGGCGGCAGCCACCGGTACAGCCAGTGCGACACCAGCGCGTGCCCGGCCCAGAGCATCCCGACGGCCGCCCACGCGGCCCTGCGGTGTCCTGCGACGAGGGCGCTGAAGCAGCCGACGGCAACGGTGAAGAAGACCGGGCCGTACGGGTATCCGGCACCCAGGTAGACCATGGCGGTGGTGGCCGTGACGAACACGACGGGCACGGGTCGGCGCTGCCGCCACAGCAGCGCTCCCGAGCCCGCGAGGAGCAGCAGGTCGGCAAAGAAGTCGAGGCGCGCGCGGTCACTCTGAACATGGGCGGCGAAGTGCTCACCGACGAGCACGAGGGCGGAGAGCAGCACGGTGGAGCGCCAGGGCAGACGAGCTCGGGGCTTGTCGTCCCAGCGGTCCAACCACGGCGGACCATGCCCCCGCCACGGGCCGTTCGCGTGTCGCTCCTGCATGGCCTTCACGCTAGGCGGCCCCTGCCGGGAAAGCGTCGGCCCAGCGAGGTGATCACTCGTACTCCCCGTGGAGTACGTCCGCGTGCTTGCTCGGTCGCACCGCCGCGCCTCACCTCCGGGGCGCTACGGGAACACCAGACCCACCCCGTGGGCGAGTCGGGCGGCCGCGTGCCGGAAGAACGCCTCGCGGTCCTCCACGACGTTGTTGAACTGCCCGAACAGCTCGAAGCCGACCAGCCCGTACAGCTGCGCCCAGGCGGCGACCATGGCCGCGATCACCTCAGGCGGGAGGTCGGGCGCCAGTTCGGCGGCCATGCGCCGGGCCTCGGGCTCCAGTTCCGCAGGCAGCGGGGTACGGGCCACGCCGCGCTGCTGGTACGCGTCGCGCACGATGCCGATCAGCAGCAGCCCCACGCGCGCGGCCGGCGGAACGGTCGTCGCGGGCGCGGAGTAGCCGGGCACGGGCGAACCGTAGATCAGCGCGTACTCGTGCGGATGTGCGAGCGCCCAGCCGCGCACGGCTTCGCACACCGCGACCCACCGCTGTGCGGGGGCCACGTCACCGGCGCGGGGGTCCGCGGCCTCGGCCGCCTCCCCGAGGGAGTCGTAGGCGTCGATGATGAGCGCCGTGAGCAGGTCATCACGGCTCGGGAAGTAGCGGTAGAGCGCGGAGGAGACCATGCCGAGCGCGCGGGCGACGGCGCGCAGCGAGAGTTTGGCGGCGCCTTCCGCCGCGAGTTGTCTGCGCGCCTCGGCCTTGATGGCGGCGGTGACTTCGATCCGGGCGCGGGCGCGGGCTCCTTGAGGGGTGCTCATGCGGGGCAGTTTGCCAGGTTTTCGGAGCGGTGCACACATTGCGGAGCGCCGCTCACCCTTGAGAGCGGCGCACTGCTTCAAGAGCCCGGAGAAAAAGAGAGCAGTGCTCTTGCTTTGGATCACCGACCCCTGCACACTTCTTCTTGAGCGAGAGCAGTGCTCTCGGAATTCGAATCTGCGAGAGTAACCGCTCTCCCGATCGTGTGGGGGTCACCATGTCGTCGTCCTCGTCCTCGCCGTACTACCTCAAGGGCAGCCCGATGACCATCCGCATCAACAGGGTCATCGGCTGGCTGGCCCGCCATGGGGTCGGCCTCGCCGGCGCGGCGGAGTTGTCCGTGCACGGCCACAAGACCGGGAAGCTGCAGCGCATCCCGGTCAACCCGCACACCTACGGGGGCGCGCAGTACCTGGTCTCGGCCCGCGGGCACTCCCAGTGGGTGCGGAACATGCGCGTCGCCGGTGGTGGGGAACTGCGCGTCGGGCGCACGGTCCGCCAGTTCACCGCCGTGGAGCTTCCCGACGAGGAGAAGCTCCCGATCCTGCGCACCTACCTGGAGAGGTGGGGCTGGCAGGTCAACGGCTACTTCCAGGGCGTCACGGCGAAGTCCTCCGACGAGGAACTGATCGCGGCGGCGCCCGACCACCCGGTCTTCCGCATCACGGTCGAGAGCTGACCCCGTCGCCCGGGGGCGTCCGGTCCAGCCCGACCAGGGCGCGCTGGGCGAGCGGATGGGCGCGGACGAGTTCCCCCAGGGAAGTGGAGCCCTGGGTGATTTCCTTGAACGCCTTCCAGGCGGGGCGGAAGCCGGTCAGAGCCGCGTGGAAGAGACCGGGACGGCGCTCGAACGCCGCCAGCATCCGCTTGCCGACGCTCATCTCGACACCCAGACCGGCCTTGATCGCGAAGGCGTAGTTCAGGGCCTGGCGGCGGGCGTCGACCGCGTCGTGGGCCTCCGCGATCCGTACCGCCCACTCCCCCGCGAGCCTCCCCGACCGCAGCGCGAACGAGATGCCCTCACGTGTCCACGGCTCCAGCAGACCGGCCGCGTCCCCGCACACCAGCACCCGCCCGCGCGACAGCGGCGAGTCATCGGCACGGCAGCGGGTCAAGTGCCCGGAGGAGATGCTCGGTTCGAAGCCGGCGAGCCCGAGCCGACCGATGAAGTCCTCCAAGTACCGCTTGGTCGCCGCGCCTTCACCGCGCGCCGAGATCACACCGACGGTCAGCGTGTCCCCCTTGGGGAAGACCCACCCGTAGCTGCCGGGCATCGGCCCCCAGTCGATGAGCACCCGTCCCTTCCAGTCCTCGGCAACGGCCTCGGGCACCGGAATCTCCGCCTCCAGGCCCAGGTCGACCTGGTCGAGCTTCACCCCGACATGCGCTCCTATCCGGCTCGCGCTGCCGTCGGCGCCCACGACCGCTCGTGCCAGCAACGTCTCACCGCTTTGCAGGACGACGGCGACCGTGCGCCGGTCCGGCACCGCCGATCCATGTTGCTCGACCCGGGACACCGTCACGCCGGTGCGCAGTTCAGCACCCGCCTTCTGGGCGTGCTCGACGAGTTGCTGGTCGAACTCAGGACGGTTGATCAGCCCGAACAGCATCTGCTTGGAGCGGCGGGTACGGGTGAAGCGACCGTTGTTCGAGAACGTGACCGCGTGCACCCGGTCCCGCAGCGGCAGTTCGAAGCCGGGCGGCAGGGAGTCGCGAGACGGGCCGATGATGCCGCCCCCGCACGTTTTGTAACGCGGCAGTTCCGCCTTCTCCAACACCAGCACGCTGCGTCCCGTGACCGCCGCGGCGTAGGCGGCCGAGGCCCCCGCGGGTCCCGCGCCCACCACGACGACGTCCCACACCCGCTGCACGTCGTCCGCCGAAGAGTTCTCGCTGCTCACGATGGCCTACTGCTCCGATCAACCCACCTGCCGCACCTGTCCCCCGCATCCTACGGCGGCGTGCGCACAGGCTGCTGTGGGAGGATCGGGAGCGTATGCAGCCTGCCCACAGGAAGCGCGTACACCCATACGATCGTGTACACAGAAGTACTCATCGGTACCACATCGCACCCGCAAGGAGCGCGCTCATGTCGTCGAATCCGGTCGCCGAGACCGTCGCCTCACTGATGCCCAGGGCGAAGCAGGAGCTCACCGAACTGGTGGCCTTCAAGTCGGTGGCGGACTTCGAGCAGTTCCCCAGGAGCGAGAGCGAGCGTGCCGCCAGCTGGGTCGCCGACGCGCTGCGCGCCGAGGGCTTCCAGGACGTGGCGCTCCTCGACACCCCGGACGACACCCAGTCGGTGTACGGCTTCCTGCCCGGTCCCGAGGGTGCGAAGACCGTGCTGCTGTACGCGCATTACGACGTGCAGCCGCCCCTCGACGAGGCCGGCTGGACCACGCCGCCCTTCGAGCTGACCGAACGCGACGGCCGGTGGTACGGGCGCGGTAGCGCCGACTGCAAGGGCGGCGTCATCATGCACCTGCTCGCGCTGCGCGCGCTCAAGGCCAACGGCGGCGTGCCCGTGCATGTCAAGGTCATCGTCGAGGGCTCGGAGGAGCAGGGCACGGGCGGCCTGGAGCGGTACGCCGAGCAGCACCCGGACCTCCTCACGGCCGACACCATCGTCATCGGCGACGCGGGCAACTTCCGTGTCGGCCTGCCGACGGTCACCTCGACCCTGCGCGGCATGACCCTCGTCCGGGTCGGGATCGACACGCTCCAAGGCAACCTGCACTCCGGCCAGTTCGGCGGGGCCGCGCCCGACGCGCTGGCAGCGCTGATCCGGGTTCTGGACTCGCTGCGGGCCGAGGACGGTTCGACGACCGTCGACGGGCTGCCCTCCGAGACCACCTGGGAGGGCGTCGAGTACACACAGGAGCAGTTCCGCACGGACGCCAAGGTGCTCGACGGAGTGGAGCTGATCGGTTCCGGATCGGTAGCCGACCGCATCTGGGCGCGTCCGGCGGTGACCGTCCTCGGCATCGACTGCCCGCCGGTCGTCGGCGCGACCCCGTCGGTGCACGCGAGTGCCCGCGCGCTGGTGAGCCTGCGGGTCCCGCCGGGCATGGACGCGGTGGAGGCGACGAAGCTGCTGCGGGCCCATCTGGAGGCACACACGCCGTGGGGTGCCCGAGTGGTGACGGAGCAGATCGGGCAGGGCCAGGCGTTCCGCGCGGACACCTCCAGTCCCGCGTACGCGGCGATGGCCGAGGCGATGGCGGTCGCCTACCCGGGTGAGGAGATGCAGTACGCGGGGCAGGGCGGCTCCATCCCGCTGTGCAACACTCTCGCCTCGCTGTACCCGCAGGCGGAGATCCTCCTCATCGGTCTGAGCGAGCCCGAGGCACAGATCCACGCCCTCAACGAGAGCGTGTCTCCGCAGGAGTTGGAGCGCCTGTCGGTCGCGGAGGCGCTGTTCCTGCGCAACTACGCGGCGGGCTGAGCCACTCTGCCCACAGCGAAGGCCCCTGCCCTCGGGCGGGGGCCCGCCTATGGTCGGGGCATGGATGTCGTCGAACTCCTTCCCCGCCTCCGTCTTCTGCGCTTCGCGGTCGGCCAGGCGTATCTCTGGTGCGATGACGACGAGTTGACCCTCGTCGATGCCGGTCCGAAGGGTTCCGGTACGCCGATCGCCGAGGTGATCAAGGCCCTTGGCCGGGACGCGTCGCGGGTACGGCGCATCGTGCTCACCCACTTCCATGAGGACCACGCGGGTGGGGCGGGCGAGTTCGCCGAGCTGAGTGGCGCGGAGGTGTTCGCTCACCGCCTGGACGCGCCGGTCGTCAGGGGACAGGCCCCCGGTCCGCCGCCTGCCTTCGAGGACTGGGAACGCCCCCTGCACGCGGCGGCCGCCCGGCACCTGCCTCCGGGTGGCCCCCTCCGACCGGAGCGTGTCAGCGACGTGGGGGACGGAGACGTCCTCGACTTCGGCGGTGGCGCCCGTGTCGTCCATGTGCCCGGCCACACGCACGGCAGCATCGCGCTCCATCTTCCCGAGCACGGTGTGCTGTTCACGGGTGACGCAGTCGCCGCCTCCCCCGCGGACGGCGCCGTCATGCTCGGTGTGTTCAACCTCGACCGGGCCCAGGCCGTCCGCTCGTTCCAGGGCCTCGCGGCGCTCGACGCGGATGTGGCCTGCTTCGGTCACGGCGACCCGGTCATGGGCAATGCGGCGGACGCCCTTCGGAAAGCGGCGGACACGTACGACGCCCCGCGCTGAAGATGGAGTGCATGCCCCACATCACGCGCCTTACCGCCCACAGTGACATCGCCACCGCGCTCGCCCTCGTCAGCGATCGGGATCTCGCCGAACTGGTGGCGTCGGGCACGCCGCTCGGCACCGGGATCGGCGGGCGTTCCGTCCTGATCGAGGTGGAGGGCAGGAAGGTCTTCGTGAAGCGGGTGCCGCTGACGGATGTGGAACGGCTGCCCGACAACGTACGGTCCACCGCGAACCTCCTCGAGGTGCCGCCCGTCTTCCACTACGGCCTCGGCAGTCCCGGTTCCGGTGCCTGGCGTGAGCTGGCCGTGCACACGATGACCACGAACTGGGTGCTGGCCGGTCGCTTCTCCGGCTTCCCGCTCATGCACCACTGGCGGGTGCTCCCTGACACGCCCCAGCCACTCCACGAGGAACTTGCCGACGTGGAACGGGTTGTCGCCTACTGGGGCGGCGCCCCCCAGGTGCGCGAACGCATCGAAGCGCTCCGCACGGCCACTGCGAACGTGGCGCTGTTCCTCGAGTATCTGCCGCACAACGTCCACGAGTGGCTCGGCACACAGCTCGCCTCGGGCGACTTCGACACCGCGTGCGCCCTGGTCGAGCGGCAGCTGAGGGAGAGCGCCGACTTCCTGCGGGCGAACGGACTCGTGCACTTCGACGCCCACTTCGAGAACATCCTCACCGACGGCCGACACCTCTACCTCGCCGACTACGGCCTCGCTTTGTCCTCCCGTTTCCGGTTGTCGGCCGAGGAACGCGACTTCCTCGACCGGCATGAGGGCTACGACCACGCGTACACGGCCGCTCACCTGGTGAACTGGCTGGTGACCGCCCTGTACGGGTACGGCAGGCAGGAGCGCGACGCCTTCGTGCGCGCGTGTGCCGAGGGGGCACGCCCCGAGGGCGTCCCGCCCACCGCCGCGAGGATCATCACCCGTTACGCACCGCTGACGGCCGCCCGCGCCGACTTCGTCCGCCGGCTCCTGTGCGAGAGCCGCTGGACCCCGTACCCGTACGAGACGCTCCGGGATGTCTACAGCAGTTGCACCGTCTCGGCGTAGTGGCAGGCGACCGGGTTTCCGCCGCCCCGGTCGGTCAGCTCCGGGACCTGCTCGACACAGGAGGTGCGCTCGCTCTCGGTCAGTTGGCCCGCGAACTTGGGGCAGCGGGTGCGGAAGCGGCAGCCGCTCGGCGGCCGGATCGGGCTCGGTACATCGCCCTGAACCGTGATCCGTTTCCGGGCCCGTTCCTTGCGGGGGTCGGGCAGTGGGATCGCCGAGACGAGAGCCTGGGTGTAGGGGTGTGCGGGTCGGGCGAACAGTTCGCGCGCGGGGGCGATCTCCACCAGTCGACCCAGATACATGACGGCCACCCGGCCGGCCACATGACGCATCACCGACAGGTCGTGGGCCACGAAGAGGAAAGAAAGCCCGAGTTCGCTCTGCAGGTCCATCAGCAGGTTGAGAACGCCCGCCTGGATCGACACGTCCAAGGCCGAAACCGGTTCGTCCAGGACGATCACCTTGGGGTGCAGGGCCAACGCCCGTGCGATACCGATGCGCTGACGCTGGCCGCCGGAGAACTCGTGCGCGAAGCGGTTGCCGTGCTCGGGGTTGAGGCCGACCAGGCGAAGTAGTTCACGCACCTCGTCGCGGGCACCGGGCCCATAGCGTCCGTGGATGCGAAGGGGCTCGGCGACGATCTCGTGCACGGTGATCCGTGGGTCCAGGGAGGCGTACGGGTCCTGGAAGACGATCTGCAACTCACGACGCAGAGGTCGTATCTGACGTCTGTTCAGGTCGGTCAGTTCGCGGCCCCGGTAGACCACCTGTCCCGAGGTCGCCTTCTCCAGGCCCAGTACCGTGCGCGAGATCGTCGTCTTGCCGGAGCCCGACTCCCCCACCAGGCCGAGAGTCTCGTTCTCGTACAGGTCGAAGGAGACACCGCAGACCGCGTGGACGTCACCCACCCGTCGGCGTATCACACCGCGTGACATGACCGGGAAGTGCTTGACCAGGTCGCGGACCTGGAGGACGGGCTCGCCGGTGCCGCCGTGCCCGGGAAGCGGGGCCAGCGGCGCGGCTGCCTGCACGGGCACGCTCATTCGGAGTCCTCCTCGGGGTTCCCGGTGGATGTCGCGTCGGCGAAGCGGGCCAGCGCCTCGGAGTCGGCTCCAACGGCGTCGAAGACCTGCTCGGCTCCGGTGTCGACGAGTTCGTCGGCGAAGTGACAGGCGCTGAGATGACTGTCGCGCCCGGTGGGACGGAGCGGCGGCTCGTCGCCGTCGCAGACGTCTCGACGCATCGGGCAGCGAGGCGCGAAGGGGCACCCCGGAGGCAGGTTCAGCAGCGATGGGGGCGATCCGGTGATGGGGGTGAGTCGTTCCTCCTCACGGTCCAGCCGGGGAAGCGAGCCGAGCAGGCCGAGGGTGTAGGGCATGCGTGGGGTGTAGAAGATGTCCTCGACCGAGCCCGTCTCCACGATCCGGCCCGCGTACATCACCGCGACCCGGTCCGTGTGTCCGGCCACCACACCCAGATCGTGGGTGATGAGCACAAGGGCCGCTCCGGTCTCGGCGCGGGCGGTCTCCAGCGCGTCCAGGATCTGCGCCTGTACGGTCACGTCCAGCGCGGTGGTCGGCTCGTCCGCGATGATCACGTCCGGGTCGTTGGCCATCGCGATGGCGATGACGACCCGTTGGCGCATACCGCCGGACAGTTCGTGCGGGTAGTTGTCGACGCGGCGTTCGGGGCTGGGGATGCCGACCGTGCCGAGGAGGTCGACCGCCCGCACCCGGGCGTCCCGGGACTTCAGGTCCCGATGGTGCCGCTGCAGGGTCTCGATGATCTGGTAGCCGACGGTGTAGACGGGGTTGAGGGAGGTCATCGGGTCCTGGAAGATCATCGCGATGCCCTTGCCGCGGATGTCCGACAGCCGCGCGTCGGACAGACCGAGCAGTTCGGAACCTTCGAACCGCACCGAGCCACGCACCTTCGCAGTGGACGGCAGCAGCCCCATCACGGCCATGGCGGTGACGGACTTCCCGGACCCGGACTCGCCGACGATCCCGAGCGACTCTCCCCGGCCGAGGTGGTAGCCGACACCGCGTACGGCCCGTACGGTGCCGTCCTCGGTGGGGAACTCCACGCCGAGGCCGTCGACTTCGAGAACGGCGTCGGTGGCGGCGCCCGCCTGTACGCCCTCATTGCTCGTGGTCGTCACTGTCGCACCCTTTGCTGCCGGGGGTCGAAGGCGTCACGCAGTCCGTCGCCGATGAAGTTGATGGTCAGGGCGATCGCGATGATGAAGGCGCCAGGAATGTAGAAGAGCCAGGGCCGGGTGTCGACCGCCGTCTGGGCCTGGGACACCAGCAGCCCCAGGGAGGTGTCGGGCGGCTGGACACCGAAGCCGAGGAAGGACAGTGCGGTCTCCGTGAGGATGCCGACGGCCACCAGCACGGTCGCGTTCACGATGATCGGGCCGAGCGCGTTCGGCAGCAGGTGCCGGAAGATGATCCGCGCGTCGGAGGCGCCGAGCGCCCGTGCCGCCTCCACGAACTCCTTCTCCCGCAGCGACAGCACCGTGGAACGCACGACACGGGACACGTACGCCCAGGTCAGGCCCGCGATAACGGCCGCGATCCAGTACCAGTCGCCGCCCGTGCGCGAGGAGATGACCAGGGCGATCGCGAGCAGCGGCAGCGTCAGGATGAGATCCGAGATGCGCATCATGACCGCGTCGACGATGCCCCGGTAGAAACCCGCGATGGCACCCCACACCGCGCCGACCAGGGTGGATCCCAGAGCGGTCAGAATGGCGATCTTGAGCGAGGTCTGGGTGCCGCGCATGACCTGGGCGTAGGCGTCGTACCCGGAGGCGTTGGTGCCGAACGGGTGCTTGGCCGACGGTGCCTGGGAGTTGTCCGGGGTGTACTTCTGGTACGAGTAGTGCCACAGATGTGGGCCGATGAACGCCCACAGCAGGATCAGCAGGAAGACGACCAGGCTGATCATCGCGGCCCGGTGACGCAGGAAGCGGCGCAGGATCAGTTGAGTCTGGCTGCGCTGCTTCACGGTGAACTCGTCTTCGACCCGCGGCACTTCGCTGCCCGGAGAACCGGGCGCCTGGATGTCAGTCATAGCGGATCCTCGGGTCGAGTACGGCATAGAGCAGATCGGCGATGAGGTTGAACCCGATGACGATCACGGCGGACAGCAGGAGCCACGCCATGGTCCGGTAGACGTCGATGGTCATGGCCGCCTGGACCAGCATCTCGCCCATGCCGTGCCACTGGAAGATCGTCTCAGTGACGACGGCCCCACCGAGGATGGCCGCGACGTCGAGAGCGACGACGGTGGTGAGCGGAATGAGGGCGGTGCGCAGGGCGTGCCGGACCATGACCCTTCCGCGGCGCAGCCCCTTGGCGCGGGCCAGCCGCACATAGTCGCTGCCCATGACCTCCAGCATGGAGGCGCGGGTGTAGCGGGTCCATGAGGCGAAGGAGACCAGGGCGAGGGTGATGGTGGCCAGGATGAGGTGGCCGACGTGATCGGTGAACTGGTTCCAGGTGGTGTCGACCTCGAGGTACGGCGACTTCTCGCCGATGGTGCCGAGGAACTGGCTGCCGGTCTGCTGGTTGAACCAGATGCCGGCCTGTTTGAGCAGGACGGCGAACCAGAACACCGGCATGGCGAGGAACAGGAAGCCGAAGAAGGTGATGGCGTAGTCGGCGACGGAGTACTGGCGCAGCGCGCTGAACACCCCGAACAGCACGGCCATCAGCAGGGCGAGGATCATCGCGGCGGCGACCAGGGTGACGGTCACCCGGAAGCGGGTGAACAGGTCGTGTCCGATGTCCAGGTTGGGCTGCACGGAGGGGCCGAAGTCGCCGTGCAGGACTCCGGTGATCCAGGTCCAGTAGCGCTCCGCGACCGGTTGGTCGGCATGGATGTGCCGCGCGAACGCCGCCACGGCCGCCTTGCTCGGGGCGGGCTGCCGCGAGACGGCGAAGTTGGCCACGGGGTCGCCGGCGTTGACGACCACCAGGAACACCACGAACGTCGAGACAATGAGCACGGGTATGGATACGAGGAGGCGGCGCACAGTGTAGGCGAGCATGCGGTCTTCTCTCGAAGGGCCGGTGGGAGGCCGTCCGGTGCGGGGTGCCATCCGGTGCGGCGGGTCCGGCCCCGGTGTCGCCGGGGCCGGACTCTTGCATCTGTGCGTGAGCTGAGCCGGGTCTGCTACTTCTTCAGGCCCCACTCGGCGACGTTGTACGGCGGGCCCACGTTCGTGGCGTTGTCCCGCATGTTCAGGAACCGTGTCTGCACCGCGAGGAATGTCGGCTTCTGGTACAGCGGCAGGACGTAGGCGTCCTTCACCATGAGCGCGTCCGCCTGGTTGAGGAGGGCTCCCGCCTTGGTGGGGTCGACCTCGCCGACGGCCTGCTTGATCAGCTTGTCGACCTCCTTGTTGCTGTAGCCGCCGTAGTTGCCTCCGCCTCCGGTGACCCAGTTCTGCTGCGCGTTGGCGCCCGGGAACGGGGAGCCGACCCATGCGAAGACGATGATGTCGTACTGGTGCGAGGTGAGGACCGTGCCGAGGTCGGCGGGAGGGATCGGTTTGATGGTGATCTTGATACCGAGGTTCCCGAGGCTGCTCTGCAGAATCTGGCACTCACTCTGCCGGATCTGGTTGCCCGCCGTGTAGCGGCAGTTGAACGGTCCGACGGCCTTGCCGTCCGGGGTCTTCAGCGCCGTCCCGACTCCGGTGAACTTGGCGTCGGTCAGGTACTGCTTGGCCTTGGCGAGATCTCCCGAGCCCTGCCCGGTGCCAGTGATGACGTCCTGGTAACCGGACTGCACGGGCACGTAGTTGTGGTTGCCGAGCTGCTTCACGTTCTGGTCGAACTGGCCGACCGTCTTGGACATGAGGTCCTTGACGCTGATGGCCGTGAATATCGCCTTCCGCAGCGCCAGGTTCTTGCCGAGCACGGCGTTGTGCAGGTTGAGGTCGAAGTGTTCCCAGGTCAGCCCCGCGCCGATGGTGTACGTGACGTTCGGGATGGCCTTGATCTGCTTGACCAGGTCCACCTCGGGCTGTGGGTAGATCCCCTGCACCTCGTTGTTGCGCAGGGCTGTCGGCTCCTGCGTGGCATCCGAGATCACCTTGAAGATGAGCCGCTGCAGGGTGGGCTTGTGCGCGCCCCACCACTTGGGGTCGGGGACGAACGTGGCGTGGTCGTTGTCCGTCCAGTCCTGCATCTTGTAGGGGCCGGCCGTCGTGTACTTGCTGGGCGGGTTCTTCAGGAAGTACTGCCAGCCCTGAGCCATCTGAGCGGCGGTCATGTGCGCGGCGTCACCGGCCTTGGCGCCGGAGATCTTCTCGGCGACGTGCGCCGGGTAGAGCGGATAGCCCGCTCCGAAGAACTGCTTCCAGTCGGCGAAGGGCTTGTCCATCACCACGGTGACGGTCTTGCCGCCGTCGGAGCCGGTGACCGACTTGATGCGGTCATAGCCGGCGGTGCTCTGCGGCAGACACCCCTTGGTCTGCGTGGAATCGCTGGCCGGAGGCGGCGGACAGTCCTTGCCGTTGTTGGTGCGCCAGTAGTAGACGAAGTCGTCGGCGGTGATCGGCGTGCCGTCGTTCCACGACGCCTTCGAGTTGATCTTGTAGACGAAGGTCTGCGGGCTGGCGCTCGTCTGGGTCGCCGAGGTCACCAGGTCGGTGTTGAGCTTGACACTGAAGTCGGGCTGAGGGACGTAGACCTGGGGCAGGACGACGATCATGGCCTCGCCGTTCTCGAACGTGTTGCCGTTCGAGTCCTGGACGAGCCACGCCTGGATGTTCTTCTCCATCGTGTACGTGAATGTTCCGCCGGACTTGGTGGCGCCGGCGTTGCAGGTGTTGGCCTTGCCCTGGGTGCTGCAGTTCGAAAGCCCGGCCGAGTTGCCCTTGGGGCCGTCCTCGTTGCCACCACCGCTGCTGTTGCAGGCGGTCAGAACCAGCGTGAGCCCGGCGGCCAGCGTAAGGCCCCGGATAAGGGCCGATGAGTGCGCGCGCATGTCCCTCCTTGGCCGGCGGTGAATCCGGCGTGTATGGGCGGCCGGCGGCCGCCAGAGAGATGAGCTGCGCTTTACCGTAAGGCGGTAGCGTTCCTTCGGAACTTTCCGATTCATACCGGGACAGCATCAATTCGGCTTTGCTTTCGACTCGGAACCACACATGCCAGGCAAAGTCAGCAGGTGACAGCCGAGTCAGACGCACCGTCAACCCCATGGAAGTCACGGGTTTCGGGCGGCTCAGCCGACCGGGACGCCTGACTCCAGATAGAGCACCGCGCCGCGTTCGCGGGCGCGCAGCGCCCAGCGGAGCCGTTCGTAGCGCACGGGCGGAAGGAGATCGGCCGCTTCCGCCTCCGTGACGAACCGCCAGTCGCGCAGCTCGGGACCGGGCAGCAGGATGCGGTCGGCTTCCGAGCTGTCGAGCCTGCCGCCGTCGAAGAGGAGGCGCAGTCCGCCGTATCTGGGCGGCGCGGGCGGCTCCCAGTCGGCCACGAGCAGGTGGGGGACTTCGTCGAGGACGATGCCGGTCTCCTCGGTGACCTCGCGCATGCCGGCACGGGCGGGAGCCTCGCCAGGTTCGACGACCCCGCCGGGGAACTCCCAGCCGGCCTTGTAGGTGGGGTCTACGAGCAGTACGCGGTCCTGCTCGTCGAAGAGGAGCACACCGGCGGCGAGGGTCTCGCCGGTCGGTTCCGGGGTCTGCACGATGTCGCAGACGGGCGCCTCGCCGATGCGTACCGCCTCGGCGATCCGCAAGGCGGTCTCGTACGGGGTAAGGGCGCTGGTGTCGACGGGGTACGCGTCCGCGGCAAGCCACGCGCCGAGGGCGGTGCGGTAGGTCTCGATGTGGTCGTACGACCACTGGCGGATCCGTATCTCCTCGTCGGGGAGGTCGGGTGGGACCTCCCGGTCGGCTGTGCGCTCGCGCAGGATCGTTTCGGCGGGGGCGAGGAGGACATGCCGTACGGGAATGCGCCGGGAGGCGAGGCCGCCGAAGATCTCGTCGCGGTACTCCTGGCGCAGCAGGGTCATCGGAATGACGAGGACGCCGCCGAGATCCGCGAGCATCGCGGCGGCGGCGTCGATCACGAGCCGTCGCCAGATCGGCAGGTCCTGGACGTCGCCTACCTCCGCGAGGCGTTTGGGTGGCAGCAGGTGCGTGAGCGCTCCGCCGATGACCTCGGGGTCGAAGAGCGCGCTGTTCGGGATCAGTTCGATCAGTTCCCGTGCGGTCGTGGTCTTCCCCGCACCGAACGCACCGTTGATCCAGACGACGGTCACGGTTCCCCCTCTTCTGTTGGCCCCCTGGGGCTTGCCCGCTCCACCCTGCCATGGAAACCCGGTACTGATGAGGGTGCGTCCGGACCCCCGCACGCGGCGGCGCCGGTGCCCCCGCCGTCGGGGGACACCGACGCCACGTTTTCGGAGCGGCCGCCCGTCAGCCGTTCTGCCCCAGTGCGCCGTCGTCAACGCTGACGCTGTCCTGGTTGATGGTGTGGTCGACGGTGCTGAGGGCGTCCTTGACGTTCAGATCGCCGAGCGTCCCGTGGTCGGCGGCGTGCGAGGGGCTGACGGCGGCCACGACGAATCCGGCGGCGAGGGAGGCGATGGCGAGCATGCTGCGTTTCTTCATGGCGTGTTCAACTGTCGACCGGTGCTGGGAGTCACGCACGGCGGGGACGTCGGTCGGCGTTCATCATGTCGAGCTGCGAGAGAGGCGGGCAGCCCGGGCGAGCGTCTCGACAAAGCGAAGGTCACGCGATGACGAGAAGGTCGTCAGTCTGAAGCGCAAGGTGTCGAATTCCGAGGAGGCCAACGTCAGTGTCCTTCCGTCGAGTTCGAGGGTCGTGAGCTGCGTGATGGGTATGCGGAGACTGTCCCGTCCTCGTCGGTGGATCACAACTGCCTGCCGATCGGCCTGCACCCATCCACCGGCAATGCGACGGCGGGGCGCGTTCCTCAACCTGCTGCTACGGCGAATACCCATCGGTTCCTTCCCGTAAGGCCGGCGCTGGGCTCCCGTACAGGCGCATGGTAAGAGCCTGGCGTGCATTGCCCGGACCACGAGCATTTGAGTGAACGGCTGCACCTGCCACCCACGCGTGCTGCTACTACTTCATACGCGCTGACGTACACGGCGAGGCGGTCAACGGGGATTCCACCTGCACGTCGCCGTGGCGTGGGCCCCGAAAGACGAGTTGACGCACTGCATCCCCACTGACCGCGTCTGACCGTCGGTCCTTGACGCCCTGGAGGCAATCGTATGGCCAAGACCATCACTGACAAGCCCGGCATCAGCGTCGCGATCACCGTGCAGGACGGGAAGGTGCTGATGGTCCGGCGCCGGATCGGCGAGAACGAACCGATGTGGCAGTTCCCGGCCGGCGCTGTCCAGGCCGGCGAGAGCGCGGCCGGGGCGGCGGTGCGGGAGACGCTCAAGGAGACCGGCCTCACCGTGAAGGCGACCCGGCTACTCGGCGAGCGCCTCCACCCGGAGGGCGGCTTCGCGCTGTCGTACACAGCCTGTGAGGTCATCGGAGGCGAGGCCCGCGTCTCGGACGACGCCGAACTCGACGCGGTCAGATGGGTCGCGTACGGCGAACTCGCCGAGTATGTGCCCTCTGGCCTGTTCGGGCCGGTACGGGAGTACCTGGACGAGGTGCTGCCGCACTGAGGTGCGTAGCGCGTCTGGCGCCACAGGACAGGGTGGTGACGTCCTCCCGCTGCGGTTCGGTGATGTTCCCTTCCCTGCCGGGTCGTCCGGCGCGTTGCCTCGGCGTCCGGGTCGGCAGGGCGTCATCCGTCGATGGTCGATGAGGTGCGGCCTCCGAGCGGATGACGCCCTGCCCGACTCACCAGGTCTTACCGGCCTGCTCCCTGATCGTGCGGTTGATCCGGTTGAAGAAGTTGGTCAATGCGATCTCCAGGATGATCGCGTTCAGTTGTTCGTCGGTGAAGTGGTCGGCGACGGCATCCCAGATCTCGTCGGTCACGCCCGGCGCGCCATCCTGGATTCGGGTGGCGGCCTCGGTCAGCTCGAGCGCCGCCCGCTCCTCATCGGTGTAGAAGGGCGTCTCGCGCCACGCGACCACGTTGTGCAGCCGCTCGTCGGTCTCACCGGCCTTCTTCGCCGACGCGATCGAGGCGAAAACGCACGGGCTGCAGCCGTTGATCTGGCTGGCTCGCAGGTGGACCAGCGACAGCAGGCGCGTGTCGACGCCACCGGCGTGAATCGCCTTGTTGAGCTGCTGGATCGCCGCAAACACCTCGGGGTTCGCCGAGCCCTTCACGCGTGCTTCCATGGCCCACACTCCTTCATCGGTTACCTGTGCCCTTCCGGGCTCGTCATCCCCATGACGGAGCGGATCCGAGGAAGGTAACAACATGTCCGACACCAACCCGACGGCCTCGACAGCCGAGGCGTTCGAGGCCCAGCGCGATCGACTGCGCGCGGTCGCCCACCGCATGCTCGGATCGCACGCCGACGCCGAGGACGTGGTCCAGGAGGCATGGCTGCGGCTCTCCCGCCAGGACACGGCGACCATCCACAACCTCGCCGGCTGGCTGACCACGGTGGTCGGACGGATCAGCCTCGACGTCCTGCGATCGCGGCAGGCCCACCCCGAGGCGTCCTACGACGACGGACTGCCCGAGCTTCTCGTGACGCTCGACGACAGCCCTGCGCCGGAGGACGATGTGGCGCTCACCGACTCGGTCGGGCTCGCGCTCCTCGTCGTCCTCGACTCGCTCCGGCCGAACGAACGGCTGGCATTCGTACTGCACGACCTGTTCGCGGTGCCGTTCGACGAGATCGGCCGGATCCTCGGCAAGTCCACCTCAGCCACCAAGATGCTCGCCAGCCGCGCCCGCAGAAAGGTGCAGGCGACCGAACGACCGACCAGCGAGGGGCGGAAGCGGCAAGAGGTGGTCCAGGCCTTCCTGGCGGCGACTCGCCACGGCGACTTCGAGGAGTTGCTGCGTGTGCTCGACCCCGAGGTGAGACTGACCGTCGACACTCCCGCAGGCGTGGTCGTCACCCTCGGCGCCACCAAGGTCTCCGCCGGCGCCCGGCTGGCCGCCGACGCGGCCACACGGGGGCGAGCGGCGCTCGTCAACGGCCTGCCGGGAGTCATTTCCTGGCGCGAGGACGGTTCCCCCCTCTCGGTTCTCGCGTTCACCGTCGTCGACGGCCGGATCACCGACATCACGGCCGTGGTCGACCCAGCCAAGCTCGCCCTGATGGACCTGCCGGATCCGGAGTGAGCCAGGGCCCTGGCAGCACTGCGAGCACTGCGGCGGGACCTACCCCTTCGTAGACCCCAGAGTGAGTCCCGCGATGAAGTGCCGCTGCAGGAGCAGGAAGACCAGGATCGTCGGCAGTGCCACCAGGATCGAGCCCGCGGCCAGCAGGTTGTAGTCGGTGAAGAACTGGCCCCTGAGGTTGTTGAGCGACGACGTGACGGGCAGTTTGTCAGGGTTGGAGATGAAGATCAGGGCCCACAGGAAGTCGTTGTAGATCCAGGCGAACTCAAGGGTGCCGAGGGCTGCCAGGGCCGGGCGGCACAGCGGAAGGGTGATACGCCAGAAGCGGGTCCACACGCTCGCGCCGTCGACGATCGCCGCCTCCAGGATCTCCTGGGGGAGCGTGCGCATGAAATTGGCCAGGACGAAGACGCAGAAGCCCAGCTGGAAGCCGACGTTGACGAGGATGACGGCCCAGTAGGAGTCGTACATCATCTGCGAGTCGGACATCCACCACGGCAGTGGGATCTTGTTGAACAGGACGTACAGCGGGGTCACGATGACCTGTTGGGGCAGCAGGTTGCCCGCCGTGAAGAACATCAGCAGGACCAGCCCGCCGCGCAGCTTCAGCCGCGAGACCACGAACGCCACGAAAGACGCGAGGAACAGGGTCACGAGCACCGCCGGGACGGCGATCAGCAGCGTGTTCACGAAGTACTTGCCCATGCCGGACTCGGTGTAGGCCCGGCGGTAGTAGTCGAGGGACAGATGGTGGGGCCAGGAGAAGTAGCCGTACCGGGCGGTGTCCTCGTAGGGCCGCAGGGAGGCGTAGACGGCCAGCAGGAGGGGGGCGAGGAACGCCAGGGACACAGCCGTCAGGAAGATGTGAACACCCCAACGGCCTTTGCGCGGCGCAGACTTCGAGACGGTGACGGGTGCCGTGGCCGGACGGGGCGGCGTGCCGGTGCGGATGTCGGCGCTCATCGCTCGCGCGCACCTCGCAGCTCTTGGACCAGGAACGTCACGATGAACCCCAGGGAGACGAGGAGAAGGATGACCGCGATGGCGGACCCGAATCCGATGCGGCTGGCCTCGCCGATGATGTTGTCGGTGATGAGCACGGACAGGAGTTCCAGGCCGTTGCGGCCCTTGTTGACCGCGTAGACGATGTCGAAGGCCCGCAGCGCCTCGATGACCGTGATCACGCCGACGATCACGTTGACCGGGCGCAGGGTGGGGAACACCACGCGGAAGAACGTCTGACGGGCGTTCGCCCCGTCGATCGCCGCCGCCTCCTTCAGGGCCGGGTCGACGGACTTGAGGCCGGCCAGATAGAGGATCATCACGTACCCGGTGTGCCGCCAGCTCGCCGCGATCATCATCATCCAGATGTTGAGGTCGGAGTCGCCGAGCCAGTCGATCGGGTTGTCCCGCTGGTCGAGGATCGTGTTGACCACCCCCTGGTCAGTGCCCAGGACCAGTTGGGCGATGAAGCCGACGACGGCGAGCGACAGCACGACCGGCAGATAGATCGTCGACTGGTAGAAGCGGCTGAAACGGACGCCCCGGTCGATGAGCACCGCCAGAAGCAGCCCGAAGGGGGTCGCGACCAAGCCGAGGAAGAACAGCCACAGCACATTGTGGCGGGCGGCCGGCCAGAACGGCGGGTAGTTCGTGAAGAGGTTCTTGTAGTTGTCAGTGCCGACCCAGTGGATGTCACCGAGGCCGTCCCAGGCGGTGAAAGAGAGCGCGATGGAGGCCAGGGTCGGACCCCACACGATGACGAGGTCCAGCAGGACGGGAATGCCGAGAAGCAGGCCGAGGACGACGAGGTCGCGGCGGGTGAACCGCCGCAGCCGTCGCCGCCCGGCGCGCCTAGGGAAGGTGAGCGCCACGGAACGTATCTCCCAGTGATCAGCCGACGGCCTGCGAGAAGATCGTCTTCTTCTGCCGTTCGATCTTGTTGCACAGGCCGTCGACGTCCTTCGGATTCCCGATGAAATCCTGGATCGCCTGGATCATCACCGTGGAGGCGAAGTCGGGGCGGGTGTCACGGTCCAGGAACTGCGAGATCTGTTTGGCGCCTGCGACCAGTTGGGCGGACTTCTTCTGCAGGGCGCTGTACTTGGAGGTGTCGGCTCCGGAGTTCACCGCCACGTTGTTGGGGTCGTACTGGAGGTAGACGTCCTCGGCCTTGGGCTTTCCGAGCCACTTCAGCAGGTCCTTGGCACCGGACATGTTCTTCGACTTCCTGGCGATCAGGAATCCGTCGATGGGCGCCTCGACGGCGTCCTGTCCGTACTGCGGGTCGATCTCGGGAAAGGCGAAGAAGTCGATGTCATCCCGCTCGTTCTCCGGGAACTGGCTGCCCGGATGTGGCATACCGAGGACGGCCATTCCCGTCCTGCGCTGCTGGAGGCTCTGCCCGGCCTCCTCCCAGGTACGACCGAGGGCACCTTTTTGGTAGTACGGCATGAGTTCGCGCCAGGTGTCGAAGACCTTCTTCACCTTCGGATCGGTCCACGACTCCTTTCCCGCCATCAGGGACTTGTGGAAGTCGTATCCGTTCAGCCGCATGTTGATGTAGTCGAAGGTGCCCATGGCCGGCCAGCCGTCCTTGTCGCAGAAGGCGACCGGAGTCCCGTCCTTGGACATCTGCTTCGCCAGGGTGATGAACTGGTCCCAGGTCTTGGGCTGTTGGTAACCCTTGTCGGCGAAGAAGCTCTTGCGGTGGAAGACGGCCCACGGATAGTAGTAGTACGGCACGAAGTACTGCTTGCCCGCGTGCGTGGACTGGTCCTTGAGGGCGTCGGAGAATCCGCTGAACCCCTGCCACACGTCACTGATGTCGGCAAGCAGCCCCTTTTCGGCGAAGTACTGCATGCGGTATCCGGCGAACCACATGAAGACGTCGTCAGGCGTGCCCTGCAGATAGCGGTTGATGTTCTCCTGGAAGTCGTTGTGATCCTTGGTGTTGATCTTGACCTTTTTGCCGGATTCCTTCTCGTACGCGGCGAAGGCGGCCGCGAAGGCTTTCTTGGGGACCGCATCCGACGCGTTGGACCCCAGGGTGACTTCGTTCTTGTTCCCGCCCGGTCCGCCGCCGCAGGCGGTCAGCAGGGCCGGCAGTGTGACCGCGCCGGCGCCGACGGCCGCACCGCGCAGGAGAGACCGCCGGGACATCCGATGTCCGGTAACGCCCCCGACCGCACCGAGCCCCTTCAACGATGACTGCGTCATGTCCCCCTCCTCGGGGTGTCATTCAACACAACCGAACGCAAGGCTTGGATCTCACCCCCCATATCAGGGCGCAGTCAAGGGTTCTGACGAGACATCGATCAACTGTTACCACTTCTCTTCCAACACAGTTCAACACGGTCTACCGTAAACGCGCACGTTGATGCGAGCATCAACTCATCCCATCTTTCGCGAGTATGGAGGAACGTAACGATGCGTCACCTTCTCACCCGCACAACCCGTCGAAGAATGGTCGGAGCGCTCACCGCAGGGCTGTTGTGTACGGCCGGTCTCGCCGCGCCGGCCCTGGCCGCACCGGATGCGGCCCCGGCCACGCCCAGGGGCGCCGACGAGCTCGCCCTCACCCCACCGATGGGCTTCAACAACTGGAACTCCACGCACTGCAGGGCGGAGTTCGACGAGTCGATGGTCAAGGGGATCGCGGACCTCTTCGTGGAGAAAGGCCTCAAGGACGCCGGGTACCAGTACGTCAACCTCGACGACTGCTGGGCCCTGCCCTCGCGGAACGCGGACGGCAAGCTCGTGCCCGACCCGGCGCGCTTCCCGAACGGGATCAAGGCAGTTGCGGACTACGTCCACTCCAAGGGACTCAAGCTCGGCATCTACACCAGCGCGGGCACGAAGACATGCAACCCCGCCGGGTTCCCGGGTGCGCTCGGCCACGAGTACAGCGACGCACGGCAGTTCGCCGACTGGGGCGTGGACTACCTCAAGTACGACAACTGCAACAACCAGGGTGTGGACGCCAAGCTGCGGTACACGACGATGCGTGACGCCCTGAAGGCGACCGGCCGCCCCATCGTCTACAGCATCTGCGAATGGGGCGCGAACAAGCCCTGGGAATGGGCGTCGGACCTCGGACAGCTGTGGCGCACCACGGGCGACATCAGCGACGACTGGGGCTCGATGCTGTCGATCCTCAAACAGAATCTTCCGCTCGCGCCGTACGCGGGTCCCGGGCACTGGAACGACCCCGACATGCTGGAGGTCGGCAACGGGGGCATGACCGACACGGAGTACCGCACGCACTTCTCCATGTGGTCGGTGATGGCCGCGCCGCTGCTCATCGGCTCCGATCTGCGCACGGCCTCCCCGGCGACGTTCGACATCCTGGGCAACAAGGAGGTCATCGCCGTCGACCAGGACCCGCTGGGCAAGCAGGGCACGGTGGTGTCGTCCGAGGGCGGACGCTGGGTGGTCGCCAAGGAGATGGCGGACGGCAGCCGTGCCGTGGCCCTCTTCAACGAGACGAACAGCGCACAGCGGATCACCACGACGGCCCCGGCTGTCGGTCTGCCACAGGCGAGCGCGTACACGCTGCGCGACCTGTGGCGGCACACGAGCTTCAACACCGCGGGCAAGATCTCGGCGACGGTGCCCGCGCACGGCACGGTCCTCGTCCGCGTCACAGCCGACCGACAGTGGGACGACCATGCACCCGCCGTCGAACTCGGCCTGGACGGCAACCCGTTGATCCAGTCAGGCACAACGGCGGCCTTTACCTCGACGGTCACGGACCTCGGCCGCACTCCGGCCGAGCAGGTGTCCGTGTCCCTGACCGGGCCCGCCGGGTGGACGGTGAAGCCGACGTCCTCGACAACCGCAGGCGCGCTGCCGACGGGACACACACTGCGTACCTCGTGGCGGGTGACCGCGCCTGAGGGCACGGCGACCGGATCGTACGACCTGACACTGAAGGCGGCCTACCGGTCGCCGACCGGGGTGCGGGCCACGAGCACGGTGCCGATCACGGCGACGGTGGTCGTTCCGCCGCCCTCCGGAGTCTCGTTCCTCGGCGACCTGCCGTGGCTCTCGACCGTGAACGGATACGGTCCCGTCGAGCGCAACACCAGCAACGGGGAGAGCGCCGCGGGCGACGGTCATCCGATCACCATCGGCGGGGTCGTGTACGCCAAGGGACTCGGCGTGCACGCCGAGAGCGA
This sequence comes from Streptomyces sp. NPDC001020, assembly GCF_053599115.1. Classification (NCBI taxonomy): domain Bacteria; kingdom Bacillati; phylum Actinomycetota; class Actinomycetes; order Kitasatosporales; family Streptomycetaceae; genus Streptomyces; species Streptomyces sp. NPDC001020. The sequence continues at coordinate 80,225 of NZ_JBSFLQ010000004.1, forward strand.
TGTCGCGTACTACACGGGCGGGGCGTGCGAGAAGGTCTCGGCGGACGTCGGCGTGGACGACGAGAAGGGCGGCAGGGGCACGGTCGCCTTCGAGATCTGGGCGGACGGCACGAAGGTCGCCTCCACCGGGGTGATGACCAACGCGATGCCCGCGCAGTCGCTCACCGCCGATGTGGCCGGTGCCCAGACGGTCCACCTCGTCGTCACCGACGGCGGCGACGGGATCGACTCCGACCACGCGGACTGGGCGGATGCGAAACTGACGTGCTGAGCGCGCCCCTCGACGACGGGGCACGCCCGGCGCGACACCTCGCGCCCGGCGTGCCCGGTCACGGCACCTGAGACGCGTCACGGCGGGCCGGTGTGCCGCGGGCCGTCGTCCGTCGACGACCTGCGGCGCAGCGGTCACGTCAGCGGGAGCGGTGTCACACCCCGGTCGCGTTCGTCTTCTGCGTGAGCGTCGTGGTGAGAGCGGCCGCCGCCGCGCCGACCAGGCCCGCGTCCGTACCCATCAGCGCGGGCGCGACGGTCAGGCGCTGGACGAAGGACAGCGTGGCGTACTCGGCCAGGGCCTTGCGCAGCGGCCTGAACAGAACGTCGCCGGCCTTGCCCACTCCCCCGCCGATGACCGCGATGTCGATCTCGACGAGTGTCGCCGTCGCCGCGATGCCGGCGGCCAGCGCCTGCGCGGCCCGCTCGAAGGCGGCCACCGCCACCGGGTCGCCGGCACGGGCCGCGGCGGCCACCGCCACAGCCGAGGTGTCGCCGTCAGGACCCGGCTGCCAGCCGCCCTCCACGGCACGGCGGGCGATGTTCGGCCCGCTCGCGATGCGCTCCACACAGCCACGCGAGCCGCACGGACACGGTTCACCGTCCAGGTCGACGCTGATGTGCCCGATGTGGCCCGCGTTGCCGGTCGGGCCGGGATGCAGTCGCCCACCCAGCACCAGACCGCCGCCGACGCCCGTCGACACCACCATGCACAGCGCGTTGTCATGGCCGCGGGCCGCGCCCTGCCAGTGTTCAGCGGCCGTGATGGCCACGCCGTCGCCGATCAGCTCGACCGGCAGGCCGTCCGTCGCGGCCCGGACCCGCTCGACCAGCGGGTACTCCCGCCAGCCCGGTATGTTGACCGGGCTCACCGAGCCCGCGGAGGCGTCCACCGGACCAGCGCTGCCGATGCCGACGGCACGCGCCCGGCCCCAGTGCGGGGAGACCGCCAGCTCTCGTATCACGTCCACCACGGCGCCCATCACGGTGTCGCCGTCCTCCCGCGCGGGCGTCGCACGCTGGGCACGCAGCAGGATCCGGCCGTGGCCGTCCACCAGCGCTCCGGCGATCTTGGTGCCGCCGATGTCGAGCGCGACCACGAGGTCGGTGTGCATCAGTGTCAGGTCTCCCAATGCTTGGGTCGTAGCGGCCCCGACGTACGGCGGTCGCCGCCGCGGGGTTCGGGTCTCCGGACGGGAACGGACAGGAGGCGCCCCTGGGGGAAGGCGCGGGCCGGAGATCGCGGAGGACAGTTTCTCCCGTCTATGACAACGTTGTCCAGGCTCTATGCTCGACGCCACACAGCTCATACGACTCCATGGACCGACGCACTCCCGTGGACGACAGGACAGGACAGCGCATCGTGCCCGAGACCGCCCGGCGAGCCGACCACCTCTCCGGAACCCGCTATGGCAACCGTCCGACCATGAAGGACGTGGCAGCGCGTGCCGGCGTCGGGCTGAAGACCGTCTCGCGCGTGGTCAATGGCGAGCGCGGGGTCACCCCGGACACCGAGCGCCGGGTGCAGGAGGCCATCGAGGCCCTGGGTTTCCGCCGCAATGACAGCGCGCGAGTGCTGCGCAAGGGTCGTACCGCGAGCGTCGGCCTGGTTCTGGAGGATCTCGCGGACCCGTTCTACGGGCCGCTGAGCCGCGCGGTCGAGGAGGTTGCCCGGGCCCATGGCGCCCTGCTGATCAACGGCTCCAGCGCGGAGGACCCGGAGCGCGAGCAGGAACTGGTGCTGGCGCTGTGCGCGCGCCGCGTGGACGGGCTGGTCGTCATCCCGGCCGGTGACGACCATCGTTATCTGGAGCCCGAGATCAGGGCGGGTGTCGCCACGGTGTTCGTGGACCGCCCGGCCGGGAAGATCGACGCCGACGTGGTGCTGTCCGACAGCTTCGGCGGTGCCCGCGACGGGGTCGCCCACCTCATCGCGCACGGCCACCGCCGGATCGGCTTCATCGGAGACATGCCGCGCATCCACACCGCGGCCGAGCGGCTGCGCGGCTACCGGACAGCCATGAGGGAGGCGGGCATACCCGTCGAGGACTCCTGGATGTCTCTCGGGGCCACCGACCCCGAGCGGGTGCGGCGGACCGCCGAGGAGATGCTGGCAGGCCCTACCCCCGTGACAGCGATCTTCGCAGGCAACAACCGCGTGACGGTCACCGTCGTCCGGGTCCTCGCCGGGCGCGGCCGTCCCGTCGCCCTCGTCGGCTTCGACGACATCGAGCTGGCCGACCTGCTCAACCCCGGTGTCACGGTGGTCGCCCAGGATGCCGCCGCCCTCGGCCGCACGGCCGCCGAGCGTCTCTTCGGCCAGCTCGACGGCACGCTCCTCACCCCGGAGCGCATCGAGCTACCGACGCGGCTGATCACCCGGGGATCGGGAGAGCTACGCCCGGCCGACTGAACGGCGGCGATCCGCGCCCGGTCGTGCCCTCTATGAGGACGACTGTCCGTTCCCTACCATGACCGCGCACCGTTCCTGTGGCGCCGTGGGGATGACCTCCAGGCCGCGGGGTAACTCTGACGGCGTGGCGGCTGCGACTACTTGGCCGCGATGGTCAGGTCGCCGCGCCGTGGTCCGGCGAAGCCTTCCAGCTCGGCCCGGGTCAGTCCGGTCGCCGTCGCGACCTCGGCATCGTCGAGGGCTCCGCAGTCAAGGCCCCGCAGCAGATAGCCGCTCAGTGCCTTGGCGGTCGCCGGTTCGTCCATGACGTCGCCACCGACGCGGCCCACGTAGCGGGCGAGGCGGGCCGCGGCCTGTTCGAACCCTTCGCGGTAGAACGCGAAGACGGCCGCGTACCGGGTCGGGAGGTGGCCGGGGTGCATGTCCCAGCCCTGGTAGTAGGCACGGGCCAGCGCCCGGCGGGTGAGCCCGTAGTGCAGCCGCCAGGCGTCATGGACCTTCTCCCTCGGGCCGACCGGCAGGACGTTCGTGGATCCGTCACTCACGCGCACCCCGGTGCCGGCCGCCGCGACCTGCATGATCGCCTTCGCGTGGTCGGCGGCCGGATGGTCGCTGGCCTGGTGGGCGGCGGACACGCCGAGGCAGGCGCTGTAGTCGAAGGTGCCGTAGTGGAGTCCGGTGATGCGGCCCTCGGCGGCCCTGATCATCCGGGCGACGGTCGCGGTGCCGTCGGCGGCGAGGACGGCCTGGCTGGTCTCGATCTGGATCTCGAACCCGAGCCGCCCCGGTTCGAGTCCGCGCGCCTTCTCGAACTCCCCGAGCAGCCGTGCCATGGCCGTGACCTGCTCGGCGTACGTCACCTTCGGCAAGGTGAGCATGAGCCCGTCCGGGAGACCACCCGCCTCCATCAGACCCGTCAGGAAGACGTCGAGCGTGCGGATGCCCCGCTGCCGTACCGGCGCCTCCAGGCACTTCATGCGGATGCCCATGTACGCGGCGGCCGTTCCTCCTCCGGCGTGGGCCTCCGCGATCAACCGGGCCGCCCGGGCGGCGGCTTCGTCCTCCTCGGCGTCCGGGCGCGATCCGTAGCCGTCCTCGAAATCGACCCGCAGGTCTTCGATCGGCTCGCGCGCCAGCTTCGCCCGCACGCGTTCGTACACGGGCCCGGCGAGGCCGTCCCCGAGACCGAGGACTGCGGCGAACGAGGTGGCGTCCGGGGCGTGTTCGTCGAGGGCGGCGAGGGCCTGGTCGCCCCAGGAGCGGATGGTGTCGGCTGCGAAGACATCGCCGGGGACATAGACCGTGTGGACGGGCTGTCGTGTGCCGGGGTCGCCGGGATAGTGGCGTTCCAACTCGGCGTCGACCGGGGCGAGGGAGGCACTGATCTCCTCGCTGACGGCGCCCGCGAGACTCGTCGCCACCCTCTCCTGCTGGCCCTGGCCCATCCCACAGCCTCCCTTTTCCGCTTCACGGAATCAACAATCCGTTGAGCGAAGCTAACCGTGGGCTTCGACGCAGGTCAACACCTTCGCACGGGGCTCACGAGCGGCAGCCGCAACGAGCCCGCGAACGGACCTGGGCGGCGCCCGCGTCCGTAAGGTCACCCGGGTCCGCCGCCTTGGCGACGAGCGAAGGCCCCCGCGACCGCGTCGGCGGTCACGAGGGCCTCCTACCTACGAAGTGGCTCAGCCCTTGCGGGCCTTGACCTCTTCGGTCAGCTGCGGGACGACCTCGAACAGGTCACCCACGACGCCGTAGTCGACCAGGTCGAAGATCGGCGCCTCGGCGTCCTTGTTGATCGCCACGATCGTCTTCGAGGTCTGCATACCGGCCCGGTGCTGGATCGCACCCGAAATACCGGACGCGATGTACAGCTGCGGCGACACGCTCTTACCGGTCTGGCCGACCTGGTTGGTGTGCGGGTACCAGCCCGCGTCCACCGCCGCACGCGACGCGCCCACCGCCGCGCCCAGGGAGTCGGCGAGCGCCTCGATGATCGCGAAGTTCTCCGCGCCGTTCACGCCACGGCCACCGGAAACCACGATCGCGGCCTCGGTCAGCTCCGGACGGCCCGTCGACTCACGCGGCGTACGAGCGGTGACCTTCGTGCCGGTGGCCTGGGCGGAGAAGGAAACCGCCAGGGCCTCGACCGCACCGGCGGCCGGGGCGGCCTCCACCGCGGCGGAGTTCGGCTTGACCGTGATGACCGGGGTGCCCTTGGACACGCGGGACTTGGTGGTGAACGAAGCGGCGAACACCGACTGGCTGGCCACCGGACCCTCGTCGCCGGCCTCCAGGTCGACGGCGTCGGTGATGATGCCCGAGCCGATGCGCAGCGCCAGACGAGCCGCGATCTCCTTGCCCTCGGCGGAGGACGGGACGAGGACGGCGGCCGGGGAGACGGCCGCGTAGGCGGCCTGCAGCGCGTCGACCTTCGGTACGACCAGGTACTCGGCGTACTCCGAGGCGTCGTGGGTCAGGACCCGCGTCGCACCGTGCTCGGCCAGCGTGGACGCGGTGTTCTCCGCGCCCGCGCCGAGGGCGACGGCGACCGGCTCACCGATGCGGCGGGCCAGGGTCAGCAGCTCCAGGGTGGGCTTGCGGACGGCACCGTCCACGTGGTCGACGTAGACGAGAACTTCAGCCATGGGAATGGATCTCCTTGCGGATTGCGAAGTCTGAGGGGCGGTGAAGGTGGCGAGCCTTAGATGAACTTCTGGCTCGCGAGGAACTCAGCGAGCTGCTTGCCGCCCTCGCCCTCGTCCGTGACGATGGTGCCCGCGGTGCGCGCCGGGCGCTCGGCCGCGGTCTCGACCTTCGTCCAGGCACCCTCCAGGCCGACCTCCTCGGCCTCGATGTCCAGGTCCGACAGGTCCCAGGCCTGAACCGGCTTCTTCTTGGCCGCCATGATGCCCTTGAACGACGGGTAGCGCGCCTCACCCGACTGGTCGGTCACCGACACCACGGCCGGCAGCTGCGCCTGCAGCTGCTCGGAGGCCGTGTCGCCGTCGCGGCGGCCCGTGACGACGCCGTCCTCGACCGCGACCTCGGACAGCAGGGTGACCTGCGGGACACCCAGACGCTCGGCCAGCAGCGCCGGCACCACACCGGCGGCGCCGTCGGTGGAGGCCATACCGGAGATCACCAGGTCGTAACCGGCCTTCTCGATCGCCTTGGCCAGCACCAGCGAGGTACCGATGACGTCCGTGCCGTGCAGGTCGTCGTCCTCCACGTGGATCGCCTTGTCGGCACCCATGGACAGGGCCTTGCGCAGCGCGTCCTTGGCGTCCTCAGGGCCCACCGTCAGCACGGTGACCTCGGCGTCATCCGCGTTCTCGGCGATCTGCAGGGCCTGCTCGACCGCGTACTCGTCGAGCTCGGAGAGCAGACCGTCCACATCGTCACGGTCCACGGTCAGGTCCTTGGCGAAGTGCCGGTCACCAGTGGCGTCGGGCACGTACTTCACAGTGACAACGATCCTCAAGCTCACGCCGGCTCTCCTACTGCATCGTCAATTCTGGGCTGCCTCTTGCAGGCAGCATAGGCGCCTGAAGCGGCCGATCCCGATCGGGGCGACCCCGCGCTCCGAACGGAATATTACTCGCCAGTACACCCAGTGGATGCCCGCTGAGCAAGCGCTTCGAACTGTGACCTTGGCAACGCTGTGTAACCGGCCAGTAGGGTCAGTCTCGCAGGCCCTTGAAACGTCCTTGGTGGTAGAGGAGCGGGCGTCCGTCACCCGAGGGATCGCCGACGACGACCTCGGCCAGCACAATGCGATGGTCTCCGGCCGGCACACGTGCCACCACACGGCAGACCAGCCACGCGAGTACGTCGTCCAGGACGGGGACGCCCTCGGGGCCCTCGCGCCAACTCGTGGGCGCCCCGAAGCGGTCGGCGCCGCTTTTGGCGAAGGTGCGAGCCAGGGTTTCCTGGTGCTCGCCGAGTATGTGCACGCCGACATGGTCGGCCTCGGAGATGACGGGCCAGCTGGAGCCGCCGACGCCGATGCCGAACGAGACGACCGGGGGCTCGGCGGAGACGGAGGTCAGGGAAGTGGCGGTGAAGCCGACCGGGCGGCCGCCCCGCTGGGCCGTGATCACGGCGACCCCCGCCGCGTGCCGCCGGAAGACGGAGCGCAACAGGTCCGGGGAGGCGAGCCGAGGGGCGCGGAGGTCGGGCGTGGCCGTCATGGAGCTGTCCTTCTGCGAGAGGTGGCGTGCGGGGACCCCCGAGCAGGGGGAAGGTCCGTGGCTGCTCATTCAGCCCGGACAGTGCGCACACTCGCGGTACGGGCCAGGACCACGTGGACACGCTCGAAGAGAAGGAGTTCCGGGGCCATAGGGTCAGGCTGACGATAGCTGGTGTGCGCAGTCAAGTTCGCCCCGGGATCTGGGAGATGCGTCACCAACGGCCGAGGGCGCATCAGACGGCCGTGCCGAGCGCGGCGATCACATCCACCTTGCGCGGCTGTCCCGTCGCACGTCGTACGATCCGACCGTCCGCGTCGAGGACGAGGACGGTCGGCGTCTTGAGGATGCCGAGGGCGCGCACGAGTTCGAGCTGCTGCTCGGCGTCGATCTCCACATGGGCGACACCTGGCACCATGGTCGCCACCTCGGCGAGGATCCGCCGCGTCGCGCGACACGGGGCGCAGAACGCACTGGAGAACTGGACTAGCGTGGCCCGGTCACCGAGCCCCTGCCCCAACTCGGCTGCACCGAGCCACTTGCCGTCGCGCTGTCCGTACACTCTCACTCTCCCGCTCCGCGACCGGCACGGCGTCCCGCGCGACTCGCCGACGCGAGCACGGCGACGCTCACCTGGTCCGGTCATCATCTGCTCCAGCGTTCACGAGACCGCGAACATTCCCGACTCCTGTCGCCCGGTCACGGACCGGACCACCGGCGGAGTTGGAGGCGTCGAGGTCAGGGCCCAAGTGGCCCATACGGCTGACGTGACGAGTATCTCGCTGTTCAGCGGCACCAGAGCTGGCCCATCGGCCGTTCTTGGGGCACGATCGCAACGTGCCGTAAACCTACGGCTGCGTAACTTCCGCCGGGAGTCCCTTCCCAGGCAGAGAGAAGGGTCCGCCCCGTCCATGGCTGAGCTCGTCTACCGTCCTGTCATCGGTCTTGCCCTCACGACGTTCAAGGCATGGGACCTGAAGATCGACTGCAAGGGGTCGGAGAACGTCCCGCGCTCGGGCGGTGCGGTGCTGGTGAGCAATCACATCAGCTATCTCGACTTCATCTTCAACGGCCTGGCAGCACTGCCGCAGAAGCGTCTGGTGCGTTTCATGGCCAAGGAGTCCGTCTTCCGGCACCGGATCTCCGGCCCACTGATGCGCGCCATGAAGCACATCCCGGTCGACCGCAAGCAGGGCGAGGCGGCGTACGCGCACGCTCTGGACTCGCTGAAGTCGGGTGAGGTGGTCGGCGTCTTCCCCGAGGCCACGATCTCGCAGTCGTTCACCCTGAAGAGCTTCAAGTCGGGTGCCGTGCGCCTGGCCCAGGAAGCGGGCGTTCCGTTGGTCCCGATGGCCGTGTGGGGCACCCAGCGGTTGTGGACGAAGGGCCACCCGCGCAACTTCAAGCGCAGCCACACCCCGATCACGATCCGGGTCGGCGAGGCGATGGAGGCCCCGCGCGACACGTACGCGGGCGCGCTCACCCGCCAGCTGCGCGAGCGCGTCCAGGAGTTGCTGGAGGCGGCTCAGCGTGCCTACCCCGGCCGCCCGAAGGGCCCGGAGGACGCCTGGTGGATGCCCGCCCACCTCGGCGGCACGGCCCCCACGCCGGAACAACTGCGCACGGCCGAGGTGCACTGACGCGCGACCGGCGTACCGCCGCCGCAGACTCTGTCACGACTCAAGCCGCCGACTGCGGGGCTCCTACGGTGATCCGCGCCCCGGGGCTGAACTTCTCGAGCAGTTCCGCGAGTTCGGTGGCCGCCGCCTCCACCTCCGGGACCGGCATCGGGGCCAGGCTCTCGAGCAGGAAAACGCCGGAGGTGCTCCGCTCGGTGAGGCGAGTGCGGGAGCCCTGGCGCCAGTTCCAGCGGCGGCAGGTGACACCCACCTCGTCCCGCCACACCACCTCGCCGGCCTCGGGGTGTTCGACGACCTCCTCGCCGCCGGCCACCGTCACGAAGTCCTCGTCGCCGACGGCTCGCACCAGGCGCATGCCGCCCTGGATCAGGTGGATGTCCTCGCCGCCGACAGGGATGAGATGGGCAACGCTGATGGCGTTGTAGAGGTCGACGAGGACGTTGATGCGGGGTAGCCCGGCGTCGGACAGAGCCCTTCTCGCCAGCGCCTCGGCCGAGTTGCGGGTACGGGAGGGCTTCGCGCCGAAGGCCGTGTAGGCCTCACGCCAGGCGGCCATGTGCGGGTCATCGTGCGGGGCTCGCCCGTCGAGGCGTGAGGCGAGGCGACGGGCGGCGTCGTCCAGGAGTGCGGAGCCGGCCTCAGTACTGGGGCCGTTGACCAGGCCGTGCGCCTCCACGGTCATATGGGTGAAGCCGGGCGCGAGCGCGCGCACCTCGTCGGACACGGTGAGTGTGAGCGTCATCTTCTCTGGCCTCGGGGTTCACAGTACGGTGGGGAGCGCCTTCCATGACCAGGCCCGGCTTGTTACCGCGCGGTGCGCCGGATCAGCTCCATGCCCTCAGAGCATAGGAATGCGACCGACCGACAGTCAATGACATTTCGATCGATCGCATACCTATGCAAGGCGTCTCAGGGTTCGTACCGCGCCATCTCTTCCTTGAGTGCCGCCACGAACCGGTCCACGTCCTCCTCGGTCGTGTCGAAGGCGCACATCCAGCGGACGTCACCTGCGGCCTCGTCCCAGAAGTAGAAGCGGAAACGCTTCTGCAGGCGCTCGCTCACCTCGTGCGGCAGACGCGCGAAGACGGCGTTGGCCTGCACCGGGTAGAGGATCTCGACACCGTGGACGGCGCGCACGCCCTCCGCGAGGCGCTGCGCCATCTCGTTGGCATGGCGAGCGTTGCGCAGCCACAGGTCCTTGGCGAGCAGAGCCTCCAACTGCACCGACACGAAGCGCATCTTGGAGGCGAGCTGCATGGACAGCTTGCGCAGGTGCTTCATATGGCTGACGGCGTCCTGGTTGAGGACGACGACCGCCTCGCCGAACAGCGCGCCGTTCTTCGTTCCCCCCAGGGAGAGGATGTCGACGCCGACCGCGTTGGTGAACGTCCGCATCGGCACGTTCAGGGAGGCTGCCGCGTTGGATATGCGGGAGCCGTCCAGGTGCACCCGCATTCCGCGCGCGTGGGCGTGCTCGCAGATCGCGCGGATCTCGTCCGGCGTGTAGAGGGTGCCCAGTTCGGTGCTCTGGGTGATCGAGACGACCTGCGGCATAGCGCGGTGCTCGTCCTCCCAGCCCCAGGCCTGGCGGTCGATCAGCTCGGGCGTGAGCTTGCCGTCGGGCGTGGGCACGGTGAGCAGCTTGAGGCCGCCCATGCGTTCGGGAGCGCCGCCCTCGTCCACGTTGATGTGCGCGCTCTCGGCGCAGATCACCGCGCCCCAGCGGTCGGTGACCGCCTGGAGCGCGACGACGTTCGCGCCGGTGCCGTTGAAGACCGGGAACGCCTCCGCGGTGGCACCGAAGTGGCCGCGGATGATCCCCTGAAGGTTCTCGGTGTACGCGTCCTCGCCGTACGCGACCTGGTGGCCGACGTTGGCCAGCGCCAGGGCGGCCATCACCTCCGGGTGGGCCCCGGCGTAGTTGTCACTGGCGAAACCGCGGACCTGCGGGTCGTGGTGGCGACGCGCGTCGGTCCTGGGACGGTTCACGGCTTCTCGGTCAGCCACAGACGGTTTCCGTTCGCTTCTGCGGCGGGCTTGTCCCATACTCCGGCGATGGCCTCGGCCAGGTCCTTGACGTCGGTGAAGCCCGCGAACTTCGCGTTGGGACGCTCGGCGCGCATCGCGTCGTGCACCAACGCCTTCACGATCAGGATCGTAGCCGCGGACGTCAAGCCGCTCTCGCCCGCCGTCTTGCGGAAGCCGTCCGCCATGGCCAGCGTCCAGGCCTCGGCGGCGGCCTTCGCGGCGGAGTACGCCGCGTTACCCGCGGTCGGCTGGGACGCCCCGGCGGCGCTGATCAGGACGTACCGGCCGCGCTCGCTGCGCTGAAGTGCGTCGAAGAACGCCAGTGAAGTGTGCTGCACGGTGCGGATGAGCAGCTTCTCCAGCAGGTCCCAGTCGTCGATACCGGTACGCGTGAAGGCCTTGCCGCCGCGCCAGCCACCGACGAGATGGACGATCCCGTCGACGTGTCCGTACTCCTTCTCGATGTGGTCCGCCCAGTCGCGGGTCGACTGCAGGTCGAGCAGGTCGACCGTCTCTCCCACGACGCTGGCGCCCCCGTGTGCGTAGGAGGCGGCGTCCACGGCCTCCGCCAGGCGCTCGGGGCTGTTGTCCGCCCCGATCACGACCGCCCCGGCCTCGGCGAGCCGGATCAGCGTCGCCTTGCCGGCGGGTCCGCCCGCGCCGGCCACCGCGATCACCGCACCGCTGAGCGGACCGTTCCCGTTGCCCATGTTCCTCGCCTCCTGAGCAGCCTTCGCTGCCTCACCCATACCTACGGCGCCGACGCTCACGCGGCGGCCTGCTCGGGGGTCTCCGCGGTGATGCCCTTGGTCGAGGCGATCACGTTCTTGATCTTCTTGGAGAGCGCCTCGTAGAACATGCTCAGCGGAAACTCGTCCGCCAGCACGTCGTCCACGAGCTTACGCGGCGGCAGCGTCAGGTCCAGGGCGTCCGGGCCCTTGGCCCAGCGGGAGGCCGGGTGCGGGGCGAGATAGGTGGAGACCAGCTCGTACGCCTTGAACCAGTGGACGAGCTTGGGGCGGTCAATGCCGTCCCGGTAGAGCTTCTCGATCTCGCCGCACAGCTGGTTGGTGATCTCGGGGGCGCGCTGCCAGTCGATGTGCAGCTTGTTGTCGGTCCAGCGGACGACGTCGTGCTTGTGCAGGTAGGCGAAGAGCAACTGGCCGCCGAGTCCGTCATAGTTGCGGACGCGCTCGCCGGTGACCGGGAAGCGGAACATGCGGTCGAAGAGGACCGCGTACTGCACGTCGCGACCTTGCGGGAAGCCGTCGGCCTCCAGCTTCACGGCCTCCTTGAACGAGGTGAGGTCGCAGCGCAGCTCCTCCAGGCCGTACATCCAGAACGGCTGGCGCTGCTTGATCATGAACGGGTCGAACGGCAGGTCGCCGTGGCTGTGGGTGCGATCGTGGACCATGTCCCACAGGACGAAGGCCTGCTGGCTGCGCTCCTGGTCGTGCACCATCGCGGCGATGTCCTCGGGCAGCTCCAGGCCCAGGATGTCGACGGCGGCCGCGGTGACGCGGCGGAAGCGGGCGGCCTCACGGTCGCAGAAGATGGCACCCCAGGTGAAGCTCTCGGGGGCCTCGCGCACGGCGACGGTCTCCGGGAACAGGACGGCCGAGTTGGTGTCGTAGCCCGGGGTGAAGTCCTCGAAGGTGATGCCGCAGAACAGCGGGTTGTCGTAGCGGGTGGCCTCCAGCTCGGCGAGCCACTCCGGCCAGACCATGCGCAGGACGACCGCTTCGAGGTTGCGGTCCAGGTTGCCGTTCTGCGTGTACATCGGGAAGACCACCAAGTGCTGCCTGCCGTCCTCGCGGTGGGCGGCGGGCTGGAAGGCCAGCAGCGAGTCCAGGAAGTCGGGCACCTTGAAGCCCTCGGCGGCCCACCGGCGCAGGTCCTTGACGAGCGCCTCGTGGTAGGCGGCGTCGTGGGGCAGCAGCGGGGAAAGCTCCTCCACGGCCTGCGCCACACGGCCCACGGCAAGCTCGGCGTCCGCGAGGGCGGGCGCACCTTCGGCGTCGAAGTCGATCGAACCGTCCTTGGACTGCCACGGCCGGATCTGCTCCACGGCATCCTTGAGCACGGGCCAAGCCGGATGGTCCACCACCCTGCCCTGCGAAGGAACCTGCTCCTCCGAACCCGCCTGCACAAGAATTTCCGTCATAACCCATCCTCCACGGGAGAACCTCTCGTCAGGACACCGTATGCATACGAGGTTTCTCCCAGCAAGAGGACAATCGGGAAATTATCCTGCCCCACCCCTGCCTTCACCGATCATTTTCCTGTCGGGCACCACAGGGCGGCGCCTCCCGTACGGCGGCGCATGAGGTCAACAGCCCTATGACGCGCCCACCCAAGAGTGACCCGCGGCTGGGCGTACGGCCCCGCAATCGCGCCATGCCGCGCGCCGACAGGCCCGCGTAGGAACGGGTCCGGCGCGGGGCCGGGCCGTTAGGCTGCGGCCGTGCCGCGCGGGTACGGGAGCGCCGCGCGCGGAAGCCGAGCCGCCGTCGACGGAAGCGAGTTGAACCTTGAACTTCCTCACCATCGGTCACCGCGGAGTCATGGGTGTCGAACCTGAGAACACCCTCCGGTCCTTCGTCGCCGCCGAGCGCGCGGGCCTCGATCTGATCGAACTCGATCTGCATCTGAGCAAAGACGGCGCCCTCGTGATCATGCACGACGCCGATGTGGACCGTACAACCGACGGCACGGGCCCGATCGCCGGGAAGACCCTCGCCGAGCTGCGCACGCTTGACGCGGGCCGCGGTGAGCGCGTCCCGGTCTTCGAGGAGGTCCTGGACACGGTGCGGGCACCGCTGCAGGCGGAGATCAAGGACGTGGCCGCGGCACGTGCGCTTGCCGAGGTCATGCAGCGCAGGGACCTGGTCGCCCGGGTCGAGGTGTCATCGTTCCACGCCGAGGCGATCGCCGAGATCACACGGCTCGTACCGGGCGTGCGCACCGCGCTCGTCGCCAGCCGCTACGGCACCGACGTCGTGGAGCGCGCCGTCACGGCCGGTGCCAAGACCGTCTGTCTCAACATTCGCCGGCTGACCCTGGAGGTGGTCGAGCACGCGCGCAAGGCGGACCTGAGGATCATCGGCTGGGTGGTGAACACCCAGGACCACCTGCGGCTCGTCCGCGCACTGGCGCTGGACGGCGCGACCACGGACTACCCGGAGATCAAGCGCACCGGCCGCTTCACCGCGTGAGCGTCGCACCGCGCACGCAGCGGTTGTCAGGCCAGCGGCTTGACCAGCAGTTCGAACCGCAGGTCGTCGCGCTGCGGGATACCGAAACGCTCCTCGCCGTACGGGAAGGGGCTCATCCGTCCCGTACGGCGGTAGCCGCGCCGCTCGTACCAGGCGATCAGGTCATCCCGTACGGAGATCACGGTCATGTGCATCTCGGAGACGCCCCAGGTCGCGCGGACGATCCGTTCCGCCTCGGCGATGACCACCTTGCCGAGCCCTCCGCCCTGGATGCCGGGGCTGACCGCGAACATGCCGAAGTAGGCGTGGTCGCCGCGCTGTTCGAGCTGACAGCAGGCGACGATCGCTCCGCCGCGCTCGACGGTGAGCAGCCTGCTGTCGGGCGACTGTACGACCTCGCGCACGGCCTCCGAGTCGGTACGCGGCCCCTCCAGCAGGTCCGCCTCGGAGGTCCATCCGGCCCGACTGGAGTCGCCGCGGTACGCCGAATCGATCAGCGCGACCAGCGCGTCGACGTCAGCGTCGGTGGCGTCACGGAACGTCAGTCCAGTTGTGGCGCCTGCGGTGCTGACGGCGCTGGTAAGACTGTCCATGGGCGGCTTCTCCAATGCGGGGGCGCGGCTCGGGCACCGGACGAGGGTAGCCGTCCGGCTGGTGCCGCAGCACTAGGCTCCGCCTGTATGGTCCACGTACTGAGCAGCCGCACTCTTCTGCGTCCCACCGACCTCGAGCGTTCCCATGCCTTCTACGGCGAGAAGCTGGGGCTTCCGGTCTACCGGGAGTTCGGTACGGGTCCGGAGCGTGGGGTCGTCTACTTCCTCGGCGGGGGCTTCCTGGAAGTGGCGGGCCGCAGCGACGTCCCGCCCTCCCCCGCGCTGAAGCTGTGGTTGCAGGTGCCGGACATGGCGGCCGCGCGCGAGGAGCTGGTCGGCGCGGGTGTGGCGATCGCGCGTCCGCCGGTGAGGGAGCCATGGGGTCTGATCGAGATGTGGATCGAGGACCCGGACGGCACGGAGATCGTCCTGGTGGAGATCCCCGCGGAACACCCCCTGCGCTACCGCCCGGGTATCTGATGCCGCCGACCGGACACGGACCGTGGACCGTGGGCGGTCAGCCGCGCGGCGTCCCGAGCCGGCCCTCCAGTTGGACGAGCAACTCCGCGAGCAGGGCCGCGAGGCCACGCTGTCCGTCGTCGTCGAGGCCGGACAGGACGGTCGTCTCGTAGGAGAGCTGTTCGGGCAGGATGCCGTCGACGAGGTCGCGGCCCGCGTCCGTGAGGTGGACATGGGCGACTCGACGGTCCCGGGTGTCGCCGCGCCGCTCGATCAGACCGCGTTCGCTGAGCTGCTTGAGGCGTTTGGTGACGGCAGCGCCGGAGGAGAACGTCTCGCGGGCGATCTCGCCGGGCGTCAACTCGTGGCCGGTGCGCCGGAGAGTGCCGAGGACGTCGAATTCGGGCCGGGTGAGCCCGGCCCTGCGCAGCGGTGCGTCCTCGGCCTGCTGGAGCAGGGCGGCGCAGCGGTTGATACGGCCGATGATCTCCATAGGGGCGGTGTCGATGTGGGGGTGGACGGCATGCCACTGGCGCACGACGGCAGCGACGGTGTCACCCATGGGACCACGCACGGCCGACGCGCTCCCCGCGGCCCGCCCTCGGGCGGTCCCGGCGCCGCCGGCCGTCCGCCCGGCGGCACCGCTCCCCGTCGTGTCCACCCGTCCGTTCGCTGCCGTCATGCCCGTGTGCCTTCCGAGATGTGCAGTCCCTGCCGTCGTACCGTCGCGGCGAGCGTACGGTGCCCGGCCTGTTCGGCGCGCAGCACCCGCTCTTCCGGCAGTGCGCCCAGCCACCACTCGCCGGCCGCGGCGTCGGCGGCGGCACGCAGGTCCACGACGGCGGCGGCCAGGGCACGGCGCGCGGCCTCCAGGGTGCCGGGGTCGGGGCGGTGGGCGGCCACGACCACGGCCGCGTGCTCGCGGGCGCGGTCCACGGCGGCGAGCGCGTGCTCGATACGATCGCCGGCACGCCGGTTGGTGACGGCGATGGCGGCGACGAAGCCGGCCAGGGCCCCGACGAGGGTGTCCAGGACCCGGTCGGCCATCAGCCCGCCGGGCTCCTGATAGCGGGCGAACTCGGTGACGAGCAGCGCCATCGGGGTCACGCAGACGCTGCCGAGCCAGTAGTTGCGGCTGATCAGCGCTTCGGCACCGAAGTTGAGGGCCAGCCCGCACAGAACGAGGGACAACTGGCTGAGATGGATGAGTGGGGCCATCGCCGCGAAGAACAGGACGCCGACGAGGTTGCCGACGACGCGTTGGACGCCGCGGCGCCAGGTGAGGGTGACGTTGGCCTGGTAGAGCGAGGCAGCGGTGACCAGCGCCCAGTACGGTCGGCCGATGCCGAGCGCGAGCGAGGCGTAGCCGGCGAGGGCACAGCCGAGCGCGGTGCGCAGGGCGAGGGGGGCGAGCGGACCGAGGCGGCGGTGCAACGGACGCGGTCGGCTGTCCAGTTCGACCTCGACGCCGAGGAGTTCGTCGGCGGCCTCACCGAGATCATCGGGCCGCGGGAGGGACCCGGCGCCCCGCAGGGCGTGGGCCCAGGCGCGCAGCCGCTCGGGATCGGTGTCGGCGGGCGCGGCGAGCGCCACCTCGGCGCGGACGACGAGCCGTTCGAGGGTGCGCCTGGGTGCGGAGCGGGCGCCGGTGAACAGCAGCGACTGCCAGGCGGTGTGTACGGCGGCCGCGGCACCGGCCCGGGTCGCGGCCGTCTGTGTTTCGACGAATGCGGCGGTGGCGCTCAGGGCGTGGGCGGTGGCGCGGCGCTCGGGCCCGTGCGGCCGCAGGAGGCCGGGTGCCATGCCCACGATCCACGACCAGGCGCCCGCCGCCACGGCCAGCGCGACATGGCCGGGCACCTGACCGAGGGTCTGTGGGACGAACAAGGACGCCGAGCTGATGAAGGTGAAGATCACACTGCCGGGCGGTCCTATGCGGGTCGCGTCGCAGAGCGCCTTCTGGGCCGCAGCGAGCAGGGCGCCGACGGCCACCAGGACCACGGCGTTCGTGGTGAGCGACGCGGCGACCAGGGCGGCGGCGAGCCCGCCGACCATGCCGAGCACGACCCAGGCAAGGGCACGGGCCCGGGCCGCGTAGGGCCGGTTGTGTGCGTAGAGGGCACAGAGCGAGCCCGCCATCGTGTAGACCGCCAGGTCGAGACGACCGAGGGCGAGCAGGGTCAGGTTCGGCGGAGCGACCGCGGCGACCACACTCAGCGCGGGTTTGAACCAGATGTCGGAGGGCCTGCCGAGCCGCAGCAGCCCGGACAGGGGCAGAGGGCGCACACGGGAGGTCCTGGGGGTCACACTGCTCATACCTACAAGATTAACAGGTGTTTTACTCGTAAAAGATGCCGCATGGAGGGCCTGGACCTGCGTCGCGTGCCCCACGCTCCCCCTCGTACCCCTGTGCGCTCGCGTGCGCACCATCGGTGACGGGCATGCCCTGTGCGTCCGTCCGGGACCGTCGAGTGGGAGGTGCGCGGTGCACGGACCGACCGCACCCGGGTGGCTGCTCGTCGCGCTGTGCGCGGCGAGCGGTGCCTACTGTCTGCTGCGTATGCGCAGCACGGTCGAGGAACAGCGCCGGGACGCGGGCGGTGAGGCGCTGATGGGCTTCGGCATGGCGGTGATGGCCGTGCCCGCGGCGGTCGCGGCGCCGCCGCGCTGGGCCTGGATCGCCTACCTGGTGATCTTCGGCTCGGCCGCCGTACGGGCCCTGTTCGCCGCCCGCACACATGCCCACCATCTGGTGGGCGCGTTCGCGATGGTCTACATGGCGGGCTCGATGGTCTCCTCCCCCGGCCACCACGGGCACGGCGGCGTCCCGCTCCTCACGGGGGTGTTCCTGCTCTACTTCGCGGGGTACGTGCTGTGGGCCGGGGTGCGCCTCGTGCCGGTCGCCGCAGTGACCGGAGCCGGGGCCGGGGCCACACGCTCCGTGGGCTGGGGCGACCGCCCCGAACTCACGCGTGCCTGCCGCCTGTCCATGACCATCGGGATGCTGGCGATGCTCCTCAGCGCCTGACGCCCGCCCCACGCCCCGTTCCGGCCACGAAAAAGGCCGGGCAAGACCGTGGCGTACGTCACTTTGCCGCGACAGTGCGTATCCCCTGGTACCGCCCGGCTCATAGGCTTCGGCCCATGATGGTCCCCGCGGCACTGCTGTTGCTCGGCGCCCTGACCGCCTTCCTCGCTCCGCGGCTGCTTGCCCGAGCGGACTGGCCTGACCGGGAACCGGTGGTCGCCCTGTGGGTGTGGCAGTGCACGGTGGCGGCCGTTCTGGTGTGCTGCGCGCTGTCGATGACGCTGAGCGCGGCCGCGGCCTGGACGGCCGTGCGGGGCCATGTGTTCGCCCCCGCGCCGCATTCGGTCGTGGACGCCTACGCACCGAGCACCGGAAGCCCCTGGGCCGCGACGACCGCCGTGGCCCTGGCCTGCGGCGGGGCATGGAGCGCGGTGATGCTGGTCCGGGAGGTCGCCCGAGCACGGGCGCGCCGGCGACAGAGCCGGGCCGAACTGCTCGTCCGCGCCCCCCTGTTGCCCGGCGAGAAGCCTGGCGACGAGCGGCTGGTGGTCCTCGAGGGAGAGCGCTCGGACGCGTGGTGGCTACCCGGGGTCACGTCCCGACTGGTCATCACCACAGCCGCGTTGCGCCGCCTCAAGGGCAAACAACTGGATGCCGTACTCGCCCACGAGCAAGGGCACGCGCGGGCCCGGCACGACTGGCTGCTGCACGCCTCGGCCGCGCTCGCCCATGGTTTTCCGCAGGTGCCGGTCTTCGCCGCGTTCCGGGACGAGATACACCGGCTGGTCGAGCTCTCCGCCGACGACATGGCCTCGCGCCGCTTCGGCCGCCTCACGACCGCGCTCGCCCTGGTGGAACTCAACGAGGATCGGGGCGTGTTCGGTCCCGGCCCCGCCCCCCACGCCCATGTGCCGCAGCGCGTCCACCGCCTCCTGGCTCCCCCCGAGCGGCTCCCGGCGGTGCACCGGCTGCGGCTGACGGCGACCGCGGCGCTGGTGCCGGTGATCCCGGTGCTTGTGGCGTTCGTTCCGGGGCTGCGGGCCCTCGGGTAACCACCGGTCACGGGCTTCGACGGCGCAGCTCGTTGGCCCGGAGCCGTACGTGTCAGCGAGGATCACGCCATGCATCTCGCGCCCGTCGACTCACCACCCCATCGGCAACGCCTCCGGACCATGGCACTGGCCGCGACGGCCCTGGCCGCCGCGTCGCTGCTGCTCCTCATGCTGGTCGTCGTCTCCTGGCACCCGCTCATGGCACTGGACGGCGACATCGCGCGCGCCACGCACCGCTGGGCGGTCGGCCATCCGGAACTCACGCACATCTCCCGCATCCTGACGGACTGGGTATGGGACCCACTGACCATGCGCATCCTGTGTGCGGCCGCCGTGCTGTGGCTGGTGTGGCGGCACCGGGCATGGTGGCTCGCTCTGTGGACGGCAGCCACCTGTGCGCTCGGCACACTGGTGCAGCAGTCCCTCAAGGCGGCCGTCGGCCGGGCGCGCCCCGTGTGGCCCGATCCCGTCGACTCGGCCCACTACGCGGCCTTCCCCTCAGGTCACGCCATGACAGCGACGGTGGTGTGCGGCCTGCTGCTGTGGCTCCTTCGCCGGTACGGTGCCGGGCGCACCCTGTGGCGCACCGCGCTCGTGGTGGCCGCGGTCTCCGTCCTGGGCGCGGGACTGACCCGTGTCTGGCTCGGCGTGCACTGGCCGTCGGACGTGATGGGCGGCTGGCTGCTCGGGGCCCTGCTGGTCGCGCTCGCGGTGGCCTCGTACGAGCGGTGGCACGGTTCGTACAAGACGTGGCCTGCGGGGCGCTCTTGACCCACGGAACACATGTCCCGAAGGATCGGTGCCGTGGCGATCAAAGGCGTTCTCTTCGACTTCTCCGGGACACTCTTTCGCATCGAACCGACCGAATCGTGGCTGCGTGCGGTCCTGACGGAGGCCGGCATCACCCTGGCCGAACCGGAGTTGGCCCACGCGGCGGAGCGGTTGGAGCGGGCGGGCGCACTGGCCGGCGGTTCCCTTCCCACGGAGCCGCTGCCTGAGGACCTCGCCGCACTGTGGGCGGTCCGGGACCGCAGCGCCGAGGCGCACCGGGCCGCGTACACCGGCGTCTCGCGTCAGGTGCCACTGGCGGACCCACGGCTCCATGACGCGCTGTACGACCCCCATATGACGCCCGCCGCCTGGCAGCCCTACCCCGACTCTGTCGAGGTGCTCGGCGCGTTGCGGAAGCGCGGGGTGGCCGTCGGCGTGGTCAGCAACATCGGCTGGGACCTGCGGCCGATCTTCCGTGCGCACGGCCTCGACCCTTACGTGGGCGCATACGTTCTGTCGTACGAACACGGCATCCAGAAGCCGGACACACGACTGTTCGCCCTCGCCTGCGACGCGCTCGGCGTCGCCCCGCAGGACACGCTGATGGTCGGCGACGACCGCCGCGCGGACGGCGGCGCGGCGGAACTGGGCTGTGCGGTGCACTTCGTCGACCACCGTCCGGTGGCCGAACGCCCGGACGGGCTCCGCCCTCTGCTGGATCTGATCGGCTGAGCCGTCCGTCCGGGCGCCTTCCCTTCGGGAAATGGCGCAGCGGACCTTCCGTGCCTGATCCGGCGTGGGGCCGTTCGACGGCTGGGGCAACCGCGACCGCCCTGGGCCATCCCCCGCGTGACCCAGAGCCGTCGCAGCCCGGCACCGAACCGCCGAGGCGGGTCCGGGACGCGTTGAGTATATTGGCTGGCAGCCAGTCAACGCAGGAGTCCAGCATGTCCCCCCGCAGCGCCTCGGTCAATGAAGAACTGCGGCGGCGTTCCCGCGAACGGCTCCTTCAGGCCGCCGTCGAACTGGTCAGCGAGCGCGGTTACGACGCGACCACGCTGGGCGACATCGCGGACCGCGCGGGCTCCGCCCGGGGCCTGGTGTCGTACTACTTCCCCGGCAAACGACAGCTCCTGCAGTCGGCCGTGCACCGGCTGATGCACCGCACCCTGGAGGAGGCCCTGGAGCGCGAGCCGCGCACCGAGGACGGCCGGGAGCTGATGGCGCGGGCCGTCGACGCGATCCTGGGCCTCACCGTCCACCACCCCGTGCTCATGCGCCAGCACATGGCGGGCATCCTGCAGGCCGAGGGGTTCGTGCAGTGTCCCGAGCAACAGCGGCTGGCGGAGTTGCTGCGGGTCACGGTCACCCGGTACGGGTCGACGGACCCCGGCACCGACTACGCGATGCTGCGGGCCCTGCTGATGGGGGCGGTCTACGCGGCGCTGGTGCCGGGCGTTCCGATGCCGCTGCCCGCGCTGCGGGCCGAGTTGTTCAGGCGGTACGACCTGGACCAGGAGATGGGTGCCCCGCCGGAACCTGAGGGGGCCTGCAGTGCCTACGCCTCGGATCTGTCGCGGTTCTTCGCTACGGAGAGCCGTCGCCCGGAAGATGACGACCAGCCGAAGTAGTGAAGTAGTACGGCGGCTGTGTGTTTTCGGCGCTTGTTCGCCTTCTGATCGGAGATCACCACGCACCTGAGCGCGAAGATCGCCTTGCCTGGACTTGGCCGATAACCTTCGGGCGCCGCGGGGCCCTGGTGGACATCGGGAAGTCGTGACGCGCCCGTTCCTTCGCCCGGCGTCGGAGCGCAGGGCGTCCGTTCAACGTCTGATGTGACGTGGTGTCAAAAACCCGGCGTCGCGTGCAGCGCCGATCAGTTTCAGCGATCTGCGGCGACTGTTCCCGGTCGCGCGCATCACCGCGAGCACCGGATCGGCGCCCTTCTCCTGGGCCGCACGGTATGCCTCGGCCACCAGGCGCCACCCTTCGACGCCACGCGGCACCTGAGGGCGGGTCGTACAACCGGACTCCTCGGCAGGTTCGCCGCACGGCCGGACACCGCACGCCTCGAGCAACGGTCCCTCGATCCGGTTCGCGAGCGCCGCGAGATCGTCGAGAGACAGGGGCGGCTCGGCCCGTACCTCCTCGATCGCCACGCACCCGCCGGACACCACGGCCAGGACCTCGACCAGTGCCCCGTTGGCAAGGTCGAGTCGCACGCCGAGCCACGACGTGGTGCTCTCGCGGTCCTGCACTTCCCATGCAGGCCACACGGACACAACCCCGTCCGATCGAAAATGATCAGAAGGTTTCTGAAAGGCGGCTTCCAGCACACACGCAACGTAAGTGAATGGTCACATTGGCGGCGGGGAGCCACGCACGGGGAGGGTGCATCGCACCCCGTCGGACCAGCGCCACCCTCGCCGCTGCTCCCCTCTCGCCGCGCGCGGTGCCATGCTGGAGCCACCAGCGACCTCCTCCGCGAGGGAGTTCCCCGTGCTGCATGTCGCCATCGTCGGTTCCGGGCCCAGCGGGGTCTACACCGCACAGAACCTTGTCCAGCAGGATCCGGAGGTGCGGGTCGACGTCCTCGACCGGCTGCCCTGCCCGTACGGGCTGGTCCGATACGGCGTCGCGCCCGACCACGAGAAGATCAAGTCACTGCAGAACAATCTGCGCACGGTCCTGGAGCACGACCGGATCCGCTTCCTCGGTGGCGTCCCCGTGGGTGCGGGCGGGGTGCCGTCCGCCCGGCTGCGCGAGCTGTACCACGCAGTGGTCTACTGCGTGGGCGCCGCGACCGACCGGCACCTCGGCATCCCCGGCGAGGAGCTGCCCGGCAGCTGGTCGGCGACCGAGTTCGTGTCCTGGTACAGCGCGCACCCGGACTCCGTCGCCGGCGGTTTCCTGCTCGGAGCCCGAACGGCCGTGGTGATCGGCGTCGGGAACGTCGCGGTGGACGTGGCCCGCATGCTGGCCCGCGGGGTGACGGAACTGAGCCCCACCGACATGCCGCAAGCGCCGCTCACCGCGCTGGCGGCGAGCAAGGTCACCGAGATCCACATGGTGGGGCGGCGCGGCCCCTCCCAAGCCCGCTTCACCACCAAGGAGCTGCGCGAGCTGGATACCCTGCCGGACACCGACGTGGTCGTGGACGAGCAGGAGTTGGCCTGTGATCCGGCGTACGTCGATCCGTCCGGACTTCCGGCCGCCCAGCGCCGCAACGTGGAGGTGCTCCGCGGCTGGGCCGCGACACCGCCGCGGGGCGGCACCCGTCGGATCCGACTGCGCTTCTTCCTGCGCCCGGTCGAACTGCTCGCCGACTCAGGCCGCGTGGGCGCCGTGCGCTTCGAGCGGACGGTGCCCGACGGGCACGGCGGGGTGAGGGGCAGCGGGCGGTACGAGGACATCGAGGCCCAACTCGTGCTGCGCTCGGTCGGCTACCGCGGAGTGCCGCTGGAGGGGCTCCCGTTCGATCCGGAGACCGGGACGGTGCCGCACCAGGCGGGACGGGTGCTGCGGGACGGGGCGGTCTCGCCGGGTGAGTACGTGGCCGGGTGGATCAAGCGGGGTCCGACAGGCGTGATCGGCACCAACCGGCCGTGCGCGAAGGAGACGGTGACCTCGCTGCTGCAGGACGTGCCCGATCTCGTACGACGCGACGTACCCGACGACGCGTCGGCGGCCCTGCGCGCGGACGGCCTCGCGCCCGTCGACTGGGCGGGGTGGCTGGCGATCGAGCGGGCGGAGGCGGAGCTGGGGGCGTCGCTGGGACGGAGCGTGGTGAAGCTGCCGGACTGGCGGTCCCTCATGGCCGCCGTGCACAACAGCACCCCCTGAGCGCGAGAGGTCTGCGCAGGCACCCCGCGGACGACTCACGACCAGGTCACGTCGGAGCCGCCGCGACTCGTCGGGCACCTCCCCTCCAAGGCCGGTTCAGCCGCCCCCGAGGCGGGCTGCCTGAAGGGCGGCGGCGGCCAGGAGTGCGGGAAGAAGCCCCGGAAAGAGGTCGTCCAGGTCATCCCCACGAAGGCCGTTCATCTTGGCCGTGCCCCGGTAGACCTGCCGGATGACCCCGCTCTCGCGGAGCACCCGGAAGTGGTGCGTGGTCGTGGACTTCGTGACGGGCAGTGCGAACTGGGAGCAGGTGAGCTCGCCGCCGTCGTGGGCGAGCTCCCGCACGATCCGCAGCCGCATGGGGTCCGAGAGCGCGTGCAGCACTGCCTCCAGACGGATCTCCTCGCGCGCCGGGTGCGGAAGGTCACGGCTACCGGTGGCGGGGGTGTCGGTGGTCACGACGGCTCCACTTCGTACAGGAGTTCATTCCAGGACACGGCGGCACCGCCGGCCTACTACCCCTCCATTGTACGAGGACCGCCGTAGTTTGACACTTCCCGTACTACGAGGGTTATCGTAGGAACAGTCCACCGGCCCCGTACGAATGGAGTCCGCCGTGAGCGCGCTCTTCGAGCCCCACACCCTGCGCGACGTCACCATCCCGAACCGGATCTGGATGCCCCCGATGTGCCAGTACTCGGCGGCACCAGAGGGTCCCTCGATGGGCGCGCCCCACGACTGGCACTTCGCGCACTACGCGGCACGAGCGGCCGGAGGAACGGGACTGATCATCGTCGAGGCGACCGCGGTCTCACCCGAGGGCCGGATCTCCCCATACGACCTGGGGCTGTGGAACGACACGCAGACCGAGGAATTCCGTCGCATCACACGCTTCCTCAGGGAGCAGGGCACGGTGCCGGCGATCCAGCTCGCGCACAGCGGCCGCAAGGCCTCGACCGACCGCCCCTGGAAGGGGGGCGCACCGGTCGGCGCCGACGCACACGGCTGGCGGCCCGTCGCCCCGAGCGCACTGCCCTTCGACGCACACCACCCGGTACCGGCCGAGCTGACCGTGGACGAGATCCAAGACCTCGTAGGCCGGTTCGCGGACGCGGCGCGCCGCGCCCTCGCCGCCGGCTTCGAGGTCGCAGAGATCCACGGCGCCCACGGCTACCTGATCCATGAGTTCCTCTCGCCGCACTCCAACCACCGCACGGACGCCTACGGCGGCTCGTACGAGAACCGCACCCGCTTCGCGCTCGAGGTCGTCGACGCCGTACGCGAGGTGTGGCCGGACGACAAGCCGCTGTTCTTCCGCATCTCCGCCACCGACTGGCTCGACGAGAACGGCTGGACGGCCGACGACACGGTCCGCTTCGCGGCCGAACTGCAGACGCACGGCGTGGACCTGCTCGACGTCTCGACGGGTGGCAACGCCGCGGGGGTGCGCATCCCGGCCGATCCCGGCTACCAGGTCCCCTTCGCGGCCCGTGTGAAGGCGGAGACCTCCCTTCCGGTCGCCGCCGTCGGGCTGATCACCAGTGCGGGGCAGGCCGAGAAGATCCTGGCCAACGGCGAGGCCGACGCGGTACTGCTGGGCCGTGAACTGCTCCGCAACCCGTCCTTCGCCCGCCACGCGGCCCGCGACCTGGGCGGCGAGGTGCACGTGCCGAACCAGTACCACCGCTCGGTCTGACACCGGCGGCGGTCCGCCGGGTTCGACGCCCTCCGGGGCGCGTCGGACCCGGCGGCACTGACGACACCGGACCGGCCGGACGTACGGCACCCCCCGGACCAAGACTCGCCGCACAGGTGGAGCGAATGCATCGATGGCCGTCAAATCGGACATCGATGCCATCCTTGGGATTGCCACTGACTCCCCCAGGCGAGGTAACTTACCCCTAGGGGTATTCCAAGAGGAGCTGATCGTGGACATGGATCTCGCGGGCACCGAGCTGCGCGCCGTGCTGAACCGACTGCGCCGTGCACAGGGCCAGATCTCCGGCGTGATCCGGATGATCGAGGAGGGTCGCGACTGCGAGGACGTGGTCACCCAGCTCGCCGCCGCGTCCCGGGCTCTCGACCGAGCGGGCTTCGCGATCATCGCGACCGGCCTGCAGCAGTGCCTGATCGACGGCGAGGGCGGCGCCAAGCCGACCGAGGACCGCGAGGAACTACGGGCGCGGCTGGAGAAGCTGTTCCTGTCGCTGGCGTGAGGACGCGGTCGCCCGGCTGAGGACGCCGGGCCGCCGGCGGCTGCCGCGTGGCGCCGTGGTCACACGAGCGCCTCGATCAGCATGAACACGGCCACCGCCAGCAGCAGCACCGCGAAGACCCGTTGCAACAGGCCCCCCGACACCCTGGCACTGAGCCGCTTGCCGTCCCATGCGCCCAGGATCGCCGCCCCGGCGAAGGGGGCCACGACCGCCCAGTCGAGCCCGTCGGCCGTGCCCGTCCGCGCCGCGAGCGCCGCCAGCGAGTTGATCGTGATGACCAGCAGGCTGGTGCCCACCGCGAGCCGCATCCGCAGTCCGAGGACGCCCACCAGTGCGGGTACGGCGAGGAAGCCGCCGCCGACGCCGAGGAAGCCGGTGACCGCCCCGAGGCCCGCTCCGGCAGCGGTGGCCGGGACCACCCGCACCTCGCGTGCGACGTCGGCCGTGGACGCCGGCCTCAGCATGCGCAGCGCCGCCACCAGCGCGATGACGGCGAAGGCACCGGTCAGTACGGCGTCGGGGACCCGGGCCGCCAGGACTCCGGTGATCATGGCCGGGAGGATGCCCGCGGCGGCGAACATGCTTCCTGTCCGCCAGCGGACGTTCTCCTCGCGAGCGTGGGCGACCAGGGCGGTCACGGACGTCGCGGTCACGATGAGCAGGCTCGCGGTGGTGGCGGCGGCCGGGGTGAAACCGAGCACATGGATCAGGACGGGGACGGCCAGCACGCTTCCGCCGCCACCGAGTGCGCCGAGTGCCAGTCCGACGAGGGCACCGGCGACGAGAGCGATGATCAGGGTGCTCACGCGGTCGGACCACCGTCGCCGCGGCTCTCGCGCACGGTGAGACCGGCGGCCTCGGCCGCCTGGAACCCGTCGTCCACGGCCACGACGGCACGACCCGTGGCGTCGAGCAGGGACGCGGCGATCGCGGCGCGCATACCGCCCGCGCAGTGCACCCACACCTCGCCCGCGGGGACCTCGTCGAGCCGCCGGTGCAGGGTGTGGATCGGGATGTGCACCGAGCCCTCGACATGACCGTCGGCTCGTTCGGAGTCGCGGCGGACGTCCAGGACGACCACGTCGCCACCGGCGCGCCGGTCCGCGAGGTCGGCGAAGGTGGCGCGGGGGAAGGAGGCAGGCTCCTCACCCTCGCGCACCCAGGAGGCCGGTCCGCCGACGGCCGCTGCGGCCGGACGGTCGATACCCACCCGGGCCAGCTCGCGCTGGGCGGCCGCCAACTGTTCGGGCGACCCGGCGAGCAGGGTGACGGGCTTACCCCACGGGACGAGCCAGGCCAGATAGGTGGCGAGCTGCCCATCGGCGTCGAAGTTGTACGAACCGGCCAGGTGCCCCTCCGCGAACGCGACACGGCTGCGCAGGTCAACCACCCACTCACCGGCGGCGAGGCGCGCGGCGATGTCGTCCGCGTCGGCGAGCGCCGGCGGGGTCAGGTCGATGGGTGCCGGACCGGCGGCGTTGATCGGGCCCATGTGCGCGTAGTAGGCGGGTATGTCCTCCAGCCCGGCCAGCAGGTCCGCGACGAAGGTGTCGACATCCCGCACGAGGGCGTCGTTGACTTCCTTCTCCCTGCCGATGGTGGTTTCCGTTCCGGAGGCCTGGATCGAGGAGCAGAAGCTGCCGAAGCCGTGGGTGGGCAGGACCGGGGTGTCGTCTGCGAGCTCGGCGGCCAGACGATGGGCGGAGGTGTGCTGCGCGCGGGCGAGCTGCTCGGTCAGCCGGGGCTCGACAAGATCCGGGCGACCCACCGTGCCTATGAGCAGGGACCCGCCGGTGAACACCGCCACGGCCGCGCCGGAGTCCTCCAGGACGTACGAGGTGTGGTGCGGCGTGTGTCCGGGGGTGGCCAGGGCGCGCAACGTCAGCCCGGCGTCGACTTCCACCGTGTCCCCGTCATGTACGGGGGTACGCTCGAACGAGACGTGCGCGGCAGCCGGGACCAGATAGGTGGCGCCGCTGATACGGGCCAGCTCCAGGCCACCGGAGACGTAGTCGTTGTGCAGGTGCGTCTCGACAACGTGCGAGATCCGCACACCTCGGCGCGCGGCCGCGGCAATGACCTGTTCGATGTCCCTGGGCGGATCGACGGCCACGGCCGTCTGCGCACCGCCTGCCAGATAGCTGCGGTTTCCGAGCCCCGGCAGCTCGATGGTGTCGACGAAGAACACCGGACGCTCCCTTCTCTTTCCTGAATTACCCCCTGGGGTATACAGAAAGGCTAGCACCATTACCCCCGGGGGTATTCCGAAGACGTCTGGGACGACCGCGGAACGTGACCGGGCGGCGTGAAGCGCCCACACGATCGGTCACAGACCGTGCGGACAGGAGCGCCGTGCCCGCAGAGAATCGACGAGGCCGACCGGGCCTCGATGGGGCAGCCTGCAAAAGCGCCGAGGACGCGCCCGCTGCTGCGGGGCTTCGCCTCGTCGTGCCCGCAGGAACGGGAGGGACCGCTCGCGGGCCTGTACGGCGCCGTCCACCACCAGGGCGATGTGTACGACTCCACGCTAGCCCGCGTTCCGTCCCACTACGACCTCATGGGGCGCGCCGGACCGCGAGGCCGTGGTGCCACCGCGTGCATCCGGACCGCGTGCGACGGCCCTGACGCCGAACTCCTCGTCGGCCCTGCCGAGCCCCTCTGCCTCGCGCAACACGGCCCCCACCTGCGATGACCACACATCTGCCGGTGACTGTCAGTGCCGGGGTGCACACTGACCCATGCTGGAACAACGGCGTTTCGGAGGTATCGGCATGGCCGACGTACTGCTCACCGTGGGCACACGCAAGGGACTGTTCATCGGGCGGCGACGGGGCGGCGTATGGAAGTTCGACGAGAGTCCGTACTTCAACACGCAGGCGGTCTACTCGGTCGCCATCGACACCCGCGCAGGCACCCCGCGCCTGCTGGCCGGAGGGGACAACGCGCACTGGGGTCCGTCCGTCTTCCGCTCCGACGACCTCGGCCGCACCTGGACCAAGCCCGCGCAGCCCGCCGTCAAGTTCCCGAAGGACACGGGCGCTTCGCTGGAGCGCGTCTGGCAGCTGCACCCGGCGGCCGCCGAGCCGGACGTGGTGTACGCGGGCACGGAACCGGCCGCGCTGTACCGCTCCGAGGACCGGGGCGAGAGCTTCAGCCTTGTGCGTCCCCTGTGGGAACACCCGACGCGCGACAAGTGGGTGCCGGGCGGCGGTGGCGAGGGCCTGCACACCGTGCTCACCGACAAGCGCGACCCGAAGGCCGTGACGGTCGCGGTGTCGACGGCCGGCGTGTTCCGGACCCGGGACGGCGGGACGAGCTGGGAGCCGTCCAACTCGGGTGTCTCCGCCGTGTTCCTGCCCGATCCGGACCCGGAGTTCGGCCAGTGCGTGCACAAGATCGCACAGGACGCGGTGACCCCGGACCGGCTGTATCTGCAGAACCACTGGGGGGTGTACCGAAGCGACGACGCGGGCGCCCACTGGACGGACATCGGCGACGGCCTGCCGTCGACGTTCGGGTTCGCCGCGGCCGCCCATCCCCACCACGGGGACACGGCGTACGTCTTCCCGATCACGGCGGACTCGGACCGCGTTCCGGCCGACCGCCGGTGCCGTGTCTTCCGCACGGCGGACGCGGGCAAGAGCTGGGAGCCGCTCACGGCGGGACTCCCCGACGAGGATCACTACGGCACGGTGCTGCGCGACGCCCTGTGCACGGACGACGCGGAACCGGCGGGCGTGTACTTCGGCAATCGCAACGGCGAGGTGTACGCCTCGGCAGACGACGGCGACAGCTGGCAGCGACTCGCCTCCCATCTGCCGGACGTGCTGTGCGTACGAGCTGCGGTGATCGCCTGACCCGGCACCCTGGTCGCCAGAACCACACCCACAAGGAGTGTTCCGTGAGTCCGAGACCGGAGGCTCGAAGGCGGGCTCCTCCGGATCGACAGACTTGGCCCTGATTGCAGCAATCCATCTGCTCAGGAAGGAAGTTGATGACCTGTCGGTAGCATAGGGCGGATGAACGCGAACACCGGTAACCAGATCCACGGCAGCGGTGTCCGGCTGGTCTGCGGGGCGCTGGAGGCGCTGGAGGCGCTGGAGGCGCTGACGGAGCGTGAGGTGGAGATCGCGCGGCTGGTCGCCAAGGGGCTGACCAATGCGGAGATCGGAGCGGAACTGTTCATCTCGGCGGGTACGGCGAAGACGCACATCGCCACCATCCAGCGCAAGCTGGACGTCCGGAACCGGGTCGGCATCGCCGCCTGGGTCTGGGGCAACGGCCTGACGGAGTGAGCACCAGGAACCGTTGCCCTACACGCAATCCGATCACGGGGAGCACCGAATCTCCTGCCGCTGCACGACCGAAAGGGCTGATCTACTCAACTGCTGCGGCTAGATTGCCGGTTGAACGATCATCGGTCCGACCTGGAGGGCATGACATGACCGAGAGCCCCGACTTCGGCGAGCTGAGCAAGAGAATCAAGACGGACCAGCCGCACACGGCTCGTATCTGGAACTACTGGCTGGGAGGCAAGGACAACTACGAGGTCGACCAGCAAGCGGGAGACCAGATCCGCCGACTGCACCCGGGGATCGGGGACTACGCCCAGGCGGACCGGCAGTTCCTGGGGCGGGCGGTGCGGCACCTCGCGGGTGAGCAGGGCATACGGCAGTTCCTCGATGTCGGCACCGGCCTGCCCACTGCGAACAATACGCACGAGGTTGCCCAGGACGTCGCGCCCGAGTCCCGCGTCGTCTATGTCGACAACGACCCGATCGTCCTCGCCCACGCCCAAGCCCTGCTCAACAGCAGCCCCGAGGGCCGCACCGCCTATCTGGACGAGGATCTGCGCAACGTCGAATCCATTCTGGAACAGGCCGCGCACACCCTGGACTTGAGTCAGCCCGTGGCGCTGATACTCCTCGGAGTCGTCATCTTCATCGAGGACGATCAGGAGGCGTACGGAATCGTACGGCGCTTCATGGATCGCCTGCCGAAGGGCAGCTTCCTGGTCCTGTCGCACACCGTCACACGGCCTGACATGCCCGATGTCGACGCCGCAGTGGCTTTCTGGAACGAGCACGGCACCCCGAAACTGACCCAGCGCGCCCCCAGCTCCATCACCCGGTTCTTCGACGGGCTGGAGATGCTGGCCCCCGGCGTGGTCGCCTGCAACCACTGGCGTCCCGACACCGTCGAAGGCGAACTGCCCGAGGTCGCGATGTTCGGCGGAGTGGGCCGCAACAGCTGAACAGCCCACCGGTGACCTGCCGGGTCTGGTCATGAGCCGCCGGGCGTGCGGCCGTCGGCCCACGTGGGCCAGACCGTCGGCCTCGAAGCCGGCACGCCCGCGACGGCCTACGGCAGTCGCCAGTCCACCGGCTCGACGCCCTGACGCACAAGGAGGTCGTTGGCCCGGCTGAACGGGCGCGAGCCGAAGAAGCCCCGGTCCGCCGACATCGGCGACGGATGTGCCGACTCGATCGCCGGGTACTCCCCGAGCAGCGGACGCAGGTTACGCGCATCCCGCCCCCACAGGATGGACACCAACGGCCGCCCCCGTTCGGCGAGAGCGCGGATAGCCTGCTCGGTGACCTCCTCCCAGCCCTTGCCTCGGTGGGCGCCCGGCTTGCGCGGGGCCGTGGTCAGCGCCCGGTTCAACAGCAGCACACCCTGCTGTGTCCACGGGGTCAGATCACCGTTGGACGGCCTGGGCAGGCCCAGATCCGTGTTCAGCTCCCGGTAGATGTTCTCCAGACTGCCCGGCAGCGACCGCACCTCCGGCGAGACCGCGAAACTCAGTCCGATCGCCATTCCGGGTGTGGGGTACGGGTCCTGACCGACGATCAGAACCCGTACGTCGTCAAAGGGCTGCTGGAACGCCCGCAAGACGTTCGCCCCCGCGGGGAGATACGTCCGGCCGGCCGCCACCTCGGCACGCAGGAAGTCCCCCATGCCCGCGATACGCCCAGCCACCGGCTCCAGAGCCTTCGCCCAGCCGGCCTCAACAAGTTCATGCAACGGTCGTCGTGCCACGGCACGTCACTGTAGTGGCCCACACCGACAACCCGTACCAACGGACCAGCCCCTGCAGAGGGGACCCCTGGGCGTTGCTCCTTCTTCTTCCGGCCGTCGAGCCGGTCGAGCAGGTCACGCAGTTGGTCGACAGGGCGGCTCCCGACACGATGCCGTGCTCCCGGCACGCGTCGAGAAAGTCAGACCTTATCGATCACTTCTCGCCCGTACGTAACTCATCAGACAAATTCGGACGGATACCGCTCACCTGCACCCTCCCCGAACAGGGGAGCATGCCAAGCCAGTAGCATGCGGCGCCATGAGTTCCCCCACCGGACCCGCACCCGGCCTGCCTGTACGAATGCCGCGACCTCGCCAGCCCGGGCGACACCGCCGCCCGGAACCCCTGGCGACTCCCGAGGGCGCGCCCGCGCTCGTCCTCGTGGTGCCGGGCACTCCCAGCGACGCCACGCGCAGCCTGGCCGAGGAGGTCATGAGCATCGCGCGTTCCGAGCTGCCCGGCCTCGACGCCCGGATCGGCTACCTGGACGGGGACGACTCCGAGTACCCCTCGCTGGGCTCCGTTCTGACGCGGACCGCGGAAGAGCGCACCGAGCGCTATGAGCGGGCCGTCGCCGCCGGTGCGGAGGCCAAGAAGCCCGAGGGCCCCGTCGCCGTGGTGGTGCCGCTGCTGGCCGGTCCGGACAGCGCGCTGCTGCGCCGGATCCGCCAGGCCGTCATGGACAGCCGTGTCGCGGCCGAGCTGACCGATGTCCTCGGCCCGCACCCGCTGCTCGCCGAGGCACTGCACGTACGTCTGTCCGAGTCCGGTCTCGCCCGAGCCGACCGGGCCCGCCTGTTCACCGTGGCGACGGCCGCGGACGGCATCATCCTCGCGTCCGTGGGCGGTGACGAGGCCGTCCAGGCGGCCGGGATCACCGGCATGCTGCTGGCCGCGCGCCTCGCCGTGCCGGTGATGGCCGCGGCGCTGGACCAGGAGGGCTCGATCGCCGCCGTCGCCGAGCAACTCCGTTCCTCGGGCTCACAGCAGTTGGCGCTCGCGCCGTACCTGATCGGCCCGGAGCTGGAGCCGGGGCTGCTGGACGCCGCCGCCAAGGAGGCGGACTGCGCCACCGCCGGAGCACTCGGCGCATACCCGGCGATCGGCAAGCTGGCGCTCGCCAAGTACACGACGGCGCTGGGCATCGCCCCGCAGCAGCCGCAGGGCGCCCCGGTCCGCTGAGCCGCGCCGTACCTCGTCCGGCAAGGCGAAGGGCCCGCTCCCGCGGGAGCGGGCCCTTCGCCTTGCCGGGTTCACGCGACGACTCCCCGAACCCTGGATCAGCCGAACACGACACAGGAGGCCGCCGGCGCCTCCACCGAGCCGCCGCGCCGTGGCACGCCCGTCTCCGGGTCCACCGCGAACCAGGTCACATCCCCGGACCTCTCGTTGGCGACGTACAGGTATCCCTCCGACCAGGCGATCGCCCGCGGCCAGATACCGCCGCACGGCACCGTGGTCACCCGCCTCAGCACGTCACCCTCGACGGCGAGCACGGACAGCGTGTCCTGTCCGCGTGTCGCGGTCCACACGAAGCGTCCGTCGGGCGAGGCCACGATCCCCGACGGGTAGGCGTCACCGGCGGGCGCGTCGGGCAGCACGGGCGTCTCGGCGACCGGTTTCAGCACGCCGCCCCTGGCGTCCCAGTGGCAGACGGTGACAGTCGGCGCCAGTTCGTTGAGGACGTACGCGCGCTCCCCGTCCGGATGGAAGGCCAGGTGGCGCGGCCCGGAGCCGGGACGCAGCACGGTCTCCCGGTGCAGCCGCCAGGCACCGCCCTCCAGCGCGCACACTCGGACGGAGTCCGTCCCGAGGTCGACGCTCACGATCCATCGGCCGCTCGGGTCGGCCTGCACCTGGTGGGCGTGCGGCCCCTCCTGCCGCTGCCGAACCGGCCCCGAGCCCTCGTGCCGGAGCACCGTCGGCACGGCCGTCGCCAGGGTGCCGTCGGCGCGCAGCGGGACGGCGGTGACGCTGCCGGAACCGTAGTTGGCGGTCAGGACATGGCCGGCGTGCAGGCTCAGGTGGGTGGGCGCGCTGCCGCCGACGAGGGCGGGCGGACCGGCGAGTGCAGGCCCGTCAGCGTCGAGGCGGTAGGCGGCGACCGCGCCCGCGGTGGCCTCGCTGACCGCGTACAGCATGTCTCCGCAGAGCGCGAGGTACGACGGGTCGGGCACCGCGTCCACCGCGCTCAGGACGGTCAGCGCCCCGCTGTCCGGATGCACGGCGGCCGTGAGGACGCCACGCCCTCCCGCCGCGGTGAAGGAGCCGATGTACGCCCGCCGCCGCCTGTCGTCGTCCACTGTCGTCCCCTCCGTCGACGCTTTACCGGGACGACGGTAGCAGTAGGTCTAGACCAAAATGCCGTATCAGGCCCGGGCCGGCGACGAGGCGTGCAGCGGTGCGGCCAGGGCCACCAGGGACAGTTCCAGGCCGTACAGGTGAGCGAGAGCCCGTTCGGCACCGGGGTGACGGTCCGGGACACCCGAAGGGGCCGCGAGGGGGCGCCCGGGGAGCCCGCCGAGCAGCGCCTCCACCGCGGCCTCGACGCGTCGGCACGCATCCATGAGACGGGCGTCGTGTGAGGCGTCCGGGTCGGCCGCGACAGCGACGAGACCGTGCGTTCGGCGGGCGCAGTCGTCGAGCAGGGCGAGCACCCGAAGGGCCCGGGCCTTGCGGGCCCGCAGCGGGTTCAGCGGATGCACCAGCGGCGCGAGCGCCGACCGTACGCGCCCCAGAAGCGCTTCGAGCTCCGCCGCGTGGGACGCAGGGTCCGCCTCCGGGTCACCCGCGAGCCGCCGCGCCGTCGCGGCGGTGCAACCGTGAACGGCGTGCAGGGCGCGGTGCACCCACTGGTCGGTGACCACGTGCGTGGTGATCGGCAGGACAAGCGCGACGGCGAGCGCGGCACTCAGCGCGCCGACACCCGTCTCCGCGAGGCGCAGAGCGAGCAGCTCCGGGCGCAGAACACCGAGGAGGCCGTAGAGCAGGCTCGCCAGGACGGTGACGAAGAACATCATCCAGCTGTAGGACAGCGCCGCTGTGTAGAAGATCCCGAACACGCAGACAGCGACGAGCGCGGCCGAGGACACCGGGGCACCGTGCAGCGGCACGGCGACCAGCAGCCCGGCAGCGATACCGGTGACCGTGCCGACGACGCGCCGGAAGCCGCGTATCAGCGTCTCACCGCGCGAGGCGGTGTTCACGAAGATCCACCAGACCGTGGCGACGGCCCAGTACCAGCGCTCGTGCGACACAGCCTCGCCCACGATGATCGCGACGGCGCACGCGGCGATCGCCTGGAACGCCTGGCGGGTGGCGGGTCGGGCGAGTCCACGCCCGTCGAGCGGGGCGGGCGCGGCGGGCGACGGCGTACCGCGCTCGACGCACCACACACCGAACCGCACCACCGAGGTGGTGGCAAGCGCCAGCATCACGGCCGCGCACAGCTCCGGCAGCCGGCCGGGGACGACGTGCAGGAGCAGCGCGACGAAGAAGGCCATGAACGCGAAGACGCCGAGCGCATGGCCCCGCGGCCCCCAGCGGCGCGCGTACACGCCGATGAAGACCACCGCCAGCCAGGCCGCGTCCCGCAGCGCCTGCACACCGTGCAGGGTGGCCCCGAGCGCGAGCACGGGGAGACCGACGGCGGGAAGCAGCGCGGTGGTGACCGCCTGCCCCCGCACGGTCGGGTCGGCGACGGTGAACAGCGCGAGAAGGGCGGCCAGCCCGCCGGTGATCGAGGCGGGCCGGGACAGTCCGGCCATCTCGCACACCATTACGGCGAGGCCGATCCCCAGCACCGCGCGCGTCGAGACGCGTAGCCGGAACAGCCCTGGGTCCGTGAGCATCTTCTTCACCGTCGGCTGCCCGCCTCCACTTCGTGATCGGTGCCGTGTCGGACATGGGAATGGCGCCACGGGCAGGGACCCCGGCTTCGTTACCGGTCCCGCGCTGCGCGGCGCCATTGATACATACAAGGAAAGCAAAGGGTTGGCAGTGGCTCAACCGAGGCACCATTCACTGTGCCATTGGTACAGTCAAGGAGATCCACTTGTATGGCACAGGGAGGCCAACGGTCCATGGCGGTGGACGCACTCGACACCCGCATTCTGCGGCTGCTGCTCCAGCAGCCCCGTACCAGTGTCCGTGAGTACGCGCGCATCCTGGGCATCGCGCGAGGCACACTGCAGGCCCGGCTGGACCGGTTGGAGCGCGACGGGGTGATCACCGGTACTGGTCCCGTCCTGTCCCCCGCTGCACTCGGGCACCCCGTACTCGCGTTCGTCCACATCGAGGTCACCCAGGGGCACCTGGACGAGGTGGGCGACGCCCTCTCGGCCGTACCGGAGATCGTCGAGGCGTTCTCGATCACCGGGGGCGGTGACCTGATGACCCGGGTGGTGGCGCGGGACAACGCGCATCTGGAGGACGTCATCCAGGCGCTGATCAGCCTGCCCGGGGTCGTCCGCACCCGAACGGAGGTGGCGCTGCGCGAGCGCGTGCCCCACCGGCTGCTGCCCCTGGTGGAGTCGATCGGCCGCACAGCCGCGAACTGAGTACGCCCCACCGGGCCGGCCGCCGCCCGAGCGGCCGAGGAACCCGCCGGCTACGACCGGCGCCGCGGCCTGCCCCGCCTGCCGCCCTTGGGGCCTCCGGAACCGCTCCGTGGGCTCCGGCCCGTCGGTTTTCCCACCGCGGGCTTCCGTCGGGCGCCGGCCGCGTCGGGGCGTTCGCGCTCCGACTGCTTCGGAGTCCCGGCGGTGCGGCCCCGCCAACTGTTGATCGTCCGTCCACGGACGATCCCGATGAAGTCCTCGACCAGGTCGGTGGTCGCGTCCTCGGGCCACGACAGCGCGACGCTCGACTGCGGCGCGTCCACGACCGTCCGGTATGTGAGGTCCCGGCGATGGTGCAGACGCGCCAGGGACTGCGGGACGAGGAGCAGGCCCACGCCCGCCGCCACGAGTTCGACGGCGTCGGCCGTCGTGGCGGGCCGCTCGAACGCGGGCAGGCCCGGCGGCCCCTCCCAGCCGAGGACGTCGTCGAGGGGGTGGAAGACGACCTCGTCGGCGAGATCCTCGAGGGACACCTCGTCCGCCGCCGTCACGACGTGGTCCTTGGGGACCACGACCACGGTCGTCTCGGTGTAGAGGGGGATCGCACTGAAGACCGTGCGGTCGACCGGCAGCCGTACGAGCCCCGCGTCCGCCTCTCCGCCACGCAACACATCGGACGCTTCGGCGGCTGAGACCTGGACGAGGGCCAAGGGGACATCGGGCAGGCGCTCGTTCCAGGTCCGGACCCACTTGGCGGGTGTCACCCCGGGGACGTACGCGAGCCGGAACGAGGGGGATGCTTCCGTGCCTGTCACCCCGCCAGGTTACCGGGCGTGGTCAGAGGTCTCGCACACGGCCGATAGTCTGGACACCATGAAGTCGCACCAGACCACCCAGACGATGAAGCCCGCGACCGCGGCGAAGAAGCTGGGTGTGTACCTCCCCGCCACCCCCGCCGAGTTCCAGGAGGGTGTCGTCTCGCGCGCCGAGCTGAACGAGCTCCAGGCGAATCCGCCCGAGTGGCTGCGGGAGCTTCGGCACAACGGCCCGCATCCCCGCCCGGTGGTCGCGGCGAAGCTGGGCGTCTCCATCGCGGGCCTCGCGCGCGGCGGGATCGTGGAGCCCCTCACCACCGAGCAGATCGAGGCGCTGAAGCAGGCCCGGCCCGAGTGGCTGGAGAAGGAGCGCGCCACCCAGGCCGAGGTCCGCAAGGAAGCGGCTCGCATCAAGAAGAAGAACGCCGAAAAAGCCGAGCAGGCGCGCGGGCCGCGTCCCTGACCTCTTTCCTCACCTTCCGCGGCCCCTGGACGGGCCCCTGAGGGCGGACACGGCCGCAGACACGCACCGGTGCGGCTTCTTCCCGGGCGATGTCAAGCATCCCGTGCCGCATCGCCCGCGGTCAGGACACGGTCGGGCCGGATGGGCAGGTTCCGGTGGCGAACACCGGTCGCGTGCCAGACCGCGTTGGCGATCGCCGCGGCGGCGCCCACGATGCCGACCTCCCCGATGCCCTTGATCCCGACCGGGTCGTCCGGGTCCGGGTCGTCCACCCAGTCAGCCTCGACGAGCGGTACGTCCGCGTGCGTGGCGACGTGGTAACCCGCGAGATCGGCACCGACATGGCCGCCCGAGGCCTGGTCTCGGACTGCTTCCTCGTGCAGGGCCATGGAGATGCCCCAGATCATTCCGCCGACGAGCTGGTTGCGCGCCGTGAGCGGGTTGACGATCCGGCCCGCCGCGAAGATGGCGAGCATGCGCCGCACTCGCACCTCGCCGGTGGCGACGTCCACGGCGACCTCGGCGAACTGCGCTCCGAAGGAGTGCCGTTCCTTCTGTGCGAGGGCACGGACGGCCTCGGCGGTGTCGGAACGTACCGTGATTCCCTCAGACGGAATCCCGAAGCCCAGGGCGAGCCGTTCGCGCAGCTCCCCGGCGGCGGCCGTGACCGCCCATGCCCAGGAGCGGGTTCCCATCGACCCGCCGGCGATCATCGCCGGTCCGAAGTCGCTGTCCCCGATCCGCACCCGTACACGCTCCGGCGCCACCTCGAGTGCGTCGGCGGCGACCAAGGTGATCGCGGTCCGTGCGCCGGTACCGATGTCCGCCGCCGCGATCCGCACGGTGAAGGTTCCGTCCGGCTTCGCCGTCACGGCAGCCGTGGAGGGCCCGGCTCCGGAGGGGAAGGACGCCGCCGCCGTGCCGGTGCCGAGCAGCCAGCGCCCCTCACGGCGCAGACCGGGCCGCGGATCCCGGTCCGTCCAGCCGAACCTGCGGGCGCCCTCCCGGAAACAGGCGAGCAACCGGCGGCTGCTGAACGGCAGCCCGGAGACGGGCCCCCGCTCGGGCTCGTTGCGCGCACGCAACGCGATCGGGTCGATGCCGCACTTCTCGGCGAGTTCGTCGAACGCCGACTCCAGCGCGAACGACCCCGGCGCCTCGCCCGGAGCGCGCATCCACGTCGGTGTCGGCACATCGAGCCGTACGAACCGGTCGGACGTGCGATGGGCGTCGGCGTCGTACATCACCTGTCCCACCCCGCTGCACGGCTCGATGAACTCGCGCATCGTCGAGGTGAGGTTCATGGAGCGGTGATCCAGCGCGCGCAGCCGCCCGTCGGCGTCGGCACCCAGCCTGATCCGCTGCGTCGTAGGGCTGCGGTAGCCGGTGAGCGAGAACATCTGACGTCGCGTCAAGACGACCCGGACCGGGCGCTGGAGGACGGTGGCGGCCATCACGGCGGCCACCTGATGGGCGCGGGCCTGCTTGCTCCCGAAGGCACCGCCGACGTGTTCGGACCGCACCCGTACCGAGGTCGGGTCGAGCGAGAAGAGTTTCGCGAGTTCCCTCGCGACCCAGGTGGTGCCCTGGTTGGAGTCGACGACCTCGAGTCGGCCACCCTCCCAACGGGCCATCGCCGCATGGGGCTCCATCATGGCGTGGTGTTCTTCCGGGGTGGTGTACTCCGCGTCCACGACGACGGCGGACGCGGCGAGTTCGGACTCCAGGTCGCCCTTCTCCGTCACGGCCGGCGCAGGAGTGTCCGGCGGGTATGACTCCGGCTGTTCGCCGG
This sequence comes from Streptomyces sp. NPDC001020, assembly GCF_053599115.1. Taxonomy (NCBI): domain Bacteria; kingdom Bacillati; phylum Actinomycetota; class Actinomycetes; order Kitasatosporales; family Streptomycetaceae; genus Streptomyces; species Streptomyces sp. NPDC001020. The sequence goes on from NZ_JBSFLQ010000004.1 coordinate 119,648, forward strand.
GGAAGGCGATGTCGTGCGGCTCCTCCTCGTAGTGCACCACGAGCGCTTCCGCGGCCTCCCGGGCCTGCTCGGACGTCTCGGCGACGACCAGCGCCACGGGCCAGCCCACGTGTGGCACCCGGTCGTGCTGGAAGACGGCGACGGTCGGGTCCGGCGGAACTCCCAGCAGGCCGATGAAGTCACTGTCGACACGCGGGGCGTTCTGATGGTGCAGGACCGCGAGGACACCCGGCATCCCGAGGACGGGAGCGGTCTCCATCGAACGGATGCGGCCGCGGGCCACGGTGGACAGCACCAGCCAGCCGTGGGCGAGTTCGGCGAAGGGGATCTCTCCCGCGTAGCGCGCCGCCCCGGTGACCTTGGCCCGGCCCTCCACACGGGTGTGCGCGGTACCGACGGCGCCCTTCCCCGTGGTGGATCCAGCGGTGGCGGTGGTCATCGGGCGGCCTCCTCGGCGAGCTCGGTCAGGACGGCCACCACGAGGTTGCGCGTCAGTGTCACCTTGTATCCGTTGTGGATCAGCGGTTTCGCCGCCGCGAGTTCGGCGTCCGCGGCGGCGGCGAAGCTCTCGCTGTCGGCCCGCGCCCCGGTCAGCACCCGTTCGGCCGCCCGGGCCCGCCACGGCCGCGACGCGACCGCCCCGAACGCCAGACGCACATCACGTACGACGTCGTCCTGGACGTCGAGCGCGGCGGCGACCGACCCGATCGCGAACGCGTACGAGGCTCGCTCGCGCACCTTCCGGTAGCGTGAGCGGGCAGCGACCGGAGCGGGCGGCAGGGTGACACCGGTGATCAGCGCTCCCGGCGGCAGGGCGGTCTCCAGGTGCGGGGTGTCGCCCACCGGCAGATAGAAGTCGGCGAGCCGCAACTCGCCCGGCCCGCCGGTCGTTTCGTACGAGACGACGGCGTCGAAGGCCGCCAGCGCCACGCCCATGTCCGAGGGGTGGACGGCCACGCAGTGGTGAGAGGCGCCCAGGATCGCGTGGTTGCGGTGATCGCCCTCGAGTGCGGAACACCCGCTGCCGGGGACACGCTTGTTGCACGGTCTGGTCACGTCGGCGAAGTAGCCGCAGCGGGTGCGTTGGAGAAGGTTCCCGCCGACCGTGGCCATGTTGCGCAGTTGCCCGGAGGCACCGGCCAGTACCGCCTGCGCCAACGCCGGGTAGCGGCGACGGACTTCGGGGTGGGCGGCGAGAGCGCTGTTCGTGACCGTCGCGCCGATGCGCAGGCCACCGTCCTTCGCCGACTCGATCTGGTCCAAGGGGAGTTCACGCACGTCGATGAGCCGGGCGGGACGCTCGACGCCGGTCTTCATCAGGTCGACGAGATTGGTGCCGCCGCCGAGATAGCGTGCGTCCGCATCGGCATCGAGCAGCGCGACCGCGCCGGCGACGTCGGACGCCCTCTGATAGCCGAACTCCCTCATGCCACCGCCTCCGCGTCCTCAGCCCCGACCGCGGCCGCCCGAGCCACCGCCTGGACGATCGACACATAGGCGCCGCAGCGGCACAGGTTGCCGCTCATGCGCTCCCGGATCTCGTCGGCGGTCAGCAGTGGGGGCCCCGCATCGGGCCGGATGTCGTCGGTCACGGCGCTCGGCCACCCCGCCGCATGCTCCCTGATCACCGCGATGGCCGAGCAGATCTGCCCCGGCGTGCAGTACCCGCACTGGTAGCCGTCAAGGTCGAGGAACGCCTGCTGCACGGGGTGCAGCCGCTCCCCTTCCGACACTCCTTCGATGGTGGTGATCTCGCGCCCCTCGGCCGCCACCGCGAGCTGTAGGCAGGCCACGGCCCGACGCCCGTCGAGCAGGACGGTGCAGGCACCACACTGCCCCTGGTCACAGCCCTTCTTGGTACCGGTCAGATCGAGGCGCTCACGCAGGGCGTCGAGCAGGGTGGTGCGGTGGTCCACGGACAGCGTGTACTTCTCGCCGTTGATGTTCAAGGTGATGGCACTGGACGTCGGTGGAGCCATGATCAACCTTCTTTCGCGTAACCGGAACCTGTCGAGGGGCAGCCCGGGAGACAGACGAATCAGGAGACAGGGAGACGACGTTGTACGTAGCGATGGTGCTTCGGAAACAAGCAGGGTACGGGGAAGGAACGCCGAGTGCAGCGGTCACCGGCTGCTCCCATCGGCCGCAACCACCGCTATGGAGGAGTTGATTGTGCTGTGCGAAGTCCGTCCTGGCCCCCGGGTAGTGTGCTCGGGGCCGGTGGAAGAGAAACACGTGGACAGCCCCCGCCGCTCCCGGCAGAGTGGCCGCTCATGACGAGCAGTGAACTGTGGACGCGTGCCGCCGCCGAACGTTACGACGCCGAGGAGAGCGAGATGTCCTCGGCCGCTGTTCTCGGACCGACTCTCGCCTTCCTCGCCGAACTCGCCGGAGACGGCCGGGCGCTGGAATTCGCCATCGGAACCGGACGAGTGGGTGTCCCGCTACGGGAACGCGGCGTGCCCGTAGCGGGGATCGAACTGTCCGAGCACATGGCAGCGGCCCTGCGACGCAAGATCGACGAGGACACGCTCCCGGTCGCCATCGGGGACATGGCCACGACCGTCGTCCCCGGCGAATTCACCCTGGTCTATCTCGTCTACAACACCATCACGAACCTGCTCACCCAGGACGAGCAGGTCGAGTGTTTCCGCAACGCCGCACGTCACCTGACGCCTGGCGGTCGATTCGTCATCGAGCTGGGCGTGCCGCCCCTGCGGTTCCTGCCGCCCGGGCAGGTCGCGGTGCCGTTCGACGTCTCCGAACGGCACCTCGGCTTCGACACCTTCGACCTGGTCGAACAGATCCTCGTCTCGCACCACCTCACCCGCGACGGTGACGACGGCCGCTACCGCCGCGAGGACTCCCGGCACCGGTACGCGTGGCCGGCGGAACTCGACCTGATGGCACGGATCGCGGGGCTCGAACTGGAACGGCGCGTCGCGGACTGGGACGGGGCGCCGTTCATCCAGGACTCCGCGAAGCACATCTCCGTGTGGCGCAAGCCCGCCTGAGGGATATGCCGGGGTTCCGACGCGGATCGAGGAATGCCGGCGGTATCGAGTGCGGCGAGCAGCTCGACCGGGAGCACGGTCTCACACAGCCGCGTCGTCCGGTCGATGGGTGGAACGCGAAGCGTTCGCTTCACGGGCGAGCGCCCAGGCGTCCGCGACCGGGCCTAGGTGTCGGAGCTTGTCGGGGTTGAGGACGGTGCGGATCGCCTGGATCCGCCCGTCGAGGATGTCGAGCGCCCAGGTGTTGACGACCTTGCCGTCCCGGTCACGGAAGATCGCACCTGACTGGCCGTTCACCTCGTGTCGCTCCACGATGCCGCCGACTTCGACGAACTGCGGGGCGAAGCCGGCGACCCGTCGGATCACGTCGTCGACGCCGAAGACGCCGTGGCTCCACAGCGGGGCCTTGCCTCCGCTGTCGCCCACCAGCTGTACGTCGGCGGCCAGCAGTTCCCGCAGCCCGGCGACGTCACCTTCGCGGAAGGCGTCGAAGAACCGCTCGGCGAGTTCTTCGCGCTCCCTCCGGTCGGCCTCGAAGCGGGGCCGACCCGCGTCCATGTGGCGGCGCGCCCGCACGGCGAGCTGGCGGCATGCTGCCTCGGAGCGGCCTACGGCCGAGGCGATGTCCGGGAAGCCGAACGCGAACACCTCCCGCAGCACGAAGACCGCGCGTTCCAGCGGGGTAAGCCGTTCCAACAGCAGCAAGGCCGCCATGGAAAGCGAGTCGGCCAGCTCCGCCGAGCGCTCGGGGTTCTCGTACGGGTCGGTGAGCAGCGGCTCGGGGAACCACGGCCCGACATACTCCTCGCGTCGGACCCGGGCTGAGCGCAGGGCGTCGATCGAGATACGGGTGACCACGGCCGACAGGAAAGCCTTGGCCGAGACGGGCTGGGTCGCGGAGGCTTCGTAGCGCAGCCAGGTGTCCTGGACGGCGTCCTCGGCCTCGGCCACACTGCCGAGGATTCGGTACGCGATCGAGAACAGCAGCGGCCGCAGCTCCTGGAATTCCTCGGTCCGGGTCACGACAGCTCCGCCTTGAAGCCCTGTCGCCACGAGGGGTAGCGCGGCTCCCAGCCGAGCTCCCGCTTGGCCTTGGCGTTGGAGAACGCGCGCCCCTCCGTCATCATCACCACGGCCACCTCCCCGGCCAGCAGCCGGGCCAGCCACACCGGGACCCGCATCGGCCGCTTCGCCCCCGCACACGCCGCCAAATACGGCAGCCACTCGGCGGCCGGGGCGGGCTCGTCGTCGACGATGTTGAACACGCCCCCCGCCTTCTGCTCCACGGCCAGGACCGTGGCGCTCGCCGCGTCGTCGAGATGCACCCACGAGCTGTAGCCGGTGGCCCGCCCCACCAGCGGGAACTGCCGCTTCCGGATCAACTCGACCTGGTCGTCGGTGGCGCCCGGACCGTAGAGCCCGCCGTAGCGCAGGACCACGCCGCCGGCTCCCACGACCCTCTCCTCGAGGTGGCGGATCGCCGCCATGCCGGGGGCCGCGGACGTGCCCACCATCAGGTCAAGCGGGTCCTCCTCGGTCTTCACCCAGCCGCCCTCGCGGATGCCGTTGCAGTTCGCATACCCCTGCGCGACGAAGTGCGACACGCCGGTCGCCTCAGCGGCGGCAAGCAGGTGGTCCGTCCCCTCGGTACGCAGCCGGTTGGTAGTGGCGAACCAACGGTCCATGTGCTTCATGTCGGGCTTGCCCGCGATGGCGGTCATCTGATGCACGATCGTGTCCGGCCGCGCCTGGGCCACCGCCTCACCGACCGATGCCGCGTCCAGACCGTCCATGACGACGCCGTCCGCGCCCAGCCGGTGCAGCAGGTCCAGCTTGGCCGCGCTCCTGGTCGTCGCCGTCACGTGATGGCCACGGGCCACGAGCTGCGGCACCAGCCGCCTTCCGAGAACTCCGGTTCCCCCTGCCACGAACACCCGCATGACCATCGCCTCTCCGAGTTCAAAGCCTTCTCTGCGACCCGAGACGAGACAGCCCCGTCATCTGTGACATGGGAAGCGAAGACTGAGCACCCGTCACCCCGGGAACCACTCTCCCGAGGCCAGAGCTGGTACTTCGTGTTCCGTACGGCGGGCGAATTCCGTCAGTCCGGCCACCTGGCGCGGCCCGAACGAGTAGTCCAGGGCGCGGCCGAAGTAGCGTTCCAGTGTCGTCGCGTCGAACGGCTCCCAGTAGGCGGTGCGCGCGGCGAGCTCGGAGTTCTCGGCCCGGGCGAGGTCGCGGGCGGCGAGGAGGCCACGGTGCGCGGCTGCCACGGTGTCCGGTCGGCAGTCGGCGAACTCGCGGCGTACCGCCCATACCGCGAAGACGAACGGCAGGCCGGTCCAGTCGCGCCACAGTCCGGCCAGGTCGTAGACCCGCGACCCGGTCGGCGTCCGGTCCTGGTACACCGCGGCGTCCAGCGCCGCGTTCCCGAACAGCACCGCGGCGTCCGCTCCGCGGAGCACGGATGCCGGGTCGGACGAGCCGGGGACGTATCGTGCGACGACCCCGTACCGCTGCTCCAACAGCAGCCGCGCCAGCCGACGGGACGTCGGCCCGGCCGGGGCCAACGCAACGGTGCGGCCGTGCAGTTCGTCCAAACCCACGCTGCTGACCAGCACGGATGACATCATCGGACCGTCACTTCCGGCAGCGATACCGGGCAGTGCGAGCAGTGATCCACTGTGCCGCAGATAGGTGACGGCGGACACCGCGGCGATATCGAGATCGCCCTCCAGCAGACGCTGTGCGAGATGGTCCGGGGTGTCAGTCACCAGGTCGACGTCCAAGAGCGCCGTTGTTCGGGCCAGACCCCAGAACAACGGCACGCTGTCGAGAAACCCGGTGTGCCCCAAGCGTGGACGGCGCTGCCCGACGTCGGCATCCCCTCGAATTGCCACATCGGCATGCTACGCCGCGGCAGTTCGGCTCCCTCGCGTGGGCCGCCCTCTCCCCCCGATCGCTGCTTCCACATGGTCAGGGACCGGTGTGGAGGTATGACGCCCACAGAGCGGGAGCATCAGGGCGAGCGCTTCGGAGTCTACGGACCGCCTTGCGCAGGGCGGAGGCGGCCTGGAGCGTTTCGTCGGCTGTCTGCGGGGCTGCCTGGAGTGCCCGATAGAAGTCCCTGGCGACCTGGGGTGCCCGTAGATCGCTGATGGACCACTGTGTCGCGATCACATGCCTGAAGCCTGCGATGTGGAGCCCACCGGCCAGGTGGGCGAACTCATCTGCCAGGCGGGCGACGCCACTGGCTGTTTCGCAGGCGGAGAGGAAGGCGAGTTCCGCCGCGGTCAGCCGGAGTGCGGTCAGATCACGCAGGTTGATCATGTCGTCCGTGCAGTGCAGTGCGGCACCGCCGGGCGAGTACTGCGCTCCATGGCCGGCGAAGTGCAGCCAGGAGTGGGACTGCAACAGTTCCAGGACGGTGTCACGGTTCGCCCGGGGACCCACGACGGCTGTCATCGCGGGAAACTCTTCACGCAGGGCGCCGATCTCCGCTGTCGCGTGGGCCAGCTCCGACATTCCTGGAGCGTTGGGTACGGCGATGCCCAGCAGCGCGGTCTTGCCGGAGGTTGGGCGGCTGATGGCTTCCAGGAGGGCACGAAGCGTGGGCGCGTACGAGCAGACGGCGCGGTCGAGCAGGTTGGTGCTCGGCGTCGGGCGTGGTACGTCCTCGCCTGGGCGCCGGTTGTCGGGGGCAGGGTAGACGCCCGCCGCGTGCAGCGGGAGCAGGGCCAGCGCGCCGGTGGGGCACCACCAAAGGCGCGGTTCCTGGCCTTCCGCCGGCTTGGCGGGCCAAGCGAGCTTGGTCAGGACTGGGTCCGCGATGTCATTCCAGAGCCAGGCAAGAATGGACCGGAGGGTGTTGTTCCGCTCCTGTGGAGCGGTGGCCTCGCCGCCCCGGACGGTGGTGATCAGCTCACTCGCCCGGGCGTTGACCACACGGCGGGAGATCCGCTCCAGCCGGACGAGCAGAGGGGACTCGCGCGTATCAGCGGTCACCACCAGGGCGTCGCAGCGGTAACGGGCGATGTTGACGATGACGACCGGACCGTTGCGCGCAGCTTCGCGGAGACGGTCGAACGGGCGCGGACGAAGGAAGCCCGGCACCAGGGCTCTGGCTCGCTCCAGGAGGTGGTCCCATTCGGCTGCCGCTTCCCGGCGGCGCTGGGACTCCAGTGCCGTTCGGCGTGCCGAGACGTCACGCACCTCGCGATCGGCTCCGGTGGCGCCGGCTCTGTCGAGTCGGCGCCGAACATCGTCCATCGCTCGTGCCAGGTCACCGTCCAGAGCCCGAAGTTCGTCCAGGTCCGTACGAGCGTCGAAGGCCTGTGCCAGGAGAACACCGCGTCCCTGCTCCAGGAGTTCCACGGCGCGTGCGAGGTCCTCACGCTCGACGGCGACGGCCGCGGCATCCGATGCCAGACCGTTGACCATGGCCAGGAAGTGCTCGCGGTCGTCACGTTCCAGGCCGTGCCAGGCCGCCTGGGGCAGCAGTTCGATTGCGTACTCGTAGCCCCGCTGGGCTTCCTCCCACCGGCCGTCCTCGGCGGCCGTCGCGCCCCAGTTTCCGGCCGCTTGGAGGCGGACGCTCAGCCGACCTGTGGGGAGCCGGGCGGCTTCTCGGAAGGCGTCGATCGCCTCGGTAACGTGCCCCGCGTCTTGGAGAGCATCTCCCAGAAGCACCAGACATCCGCCACGGCTCTCGTGATCGACGGGGCACCGTGCGACGGCCAGACGGCCTACCCGGACGGCCTCGCCGAGATCGCCCTCCTGGCCCAGGAGTTGGTAGCGCCGATGCAGCATCCCGTTGAGGTTGGACAGGAACTTCGCCTGGTCCGGGTGGTCGTGGGAGGCAGCGTCGATGGCCTCGCGGATGGCCGTGATCGCCGCCTCGAGATCGTCGAGGTCTTTCGATTCCGAGAAGCGGTCCAGAGTGACGATCGCCAGATTGCAGAGGTTCATCGGTCGCCGGTGTGATCCTCGCGGCGTCGCTTCGACCGCAAGGCGTGCCGTCATGACTGCCCTGTCGAGATCACCGCGCCTCTCATGACGACCGTAGGAGGTAGCCAGGGCAAGGCTCAGGTTTGCGAGGTACCGATCCTGGCGCGGGTGGTCGGCCTGCACGGTCCCCACGGCTTCCGCGCAGACGTCGATGGCAGCTGTCAGGTCCGCCGCATCCCCGGTGTGGTGGAAGCGGGTCAACAGCGAGTTGCCGAGTCCGCTGAGGCACATCGCCCGTTGGGCAGCGGAGAGTCCGGATGTCTGCGTCGCTGCGCGTTTGGCGTCGATGGCTGCGTGCAGATCGTCGAGCGCACCGCCGTGCTCATAGCGCGCCTGGAGGGCGCTGCCCAGGGCGTTCAGCGCGACAGCCTTGTCAGGCCGGCCCTGCCGGGCGCCCGCTACGCTCTCGCGTGCGAAGTCGACAGCGGCCGTGAAGTAGGCTCGTATACCCGTGTGTTGGGCACGGATCCGCAATACGCCGGAGGCGGCGTTGAGGATCACCGGACGGTGCGGCGCGCCCGCGGGCGTGTCTCGCTCTGCACGCAGAGCCGCATCCGCCGCGGCCTCCAGGTCTGAGGTATCACCGCAGTCCTCGAAGCGGCAGCGCAGGATCTCGCTGAGGGTCGACCGCAGGAGGGCGATCTCGTCGCTGCCCTTGGACGAGAGGGAGATGCCTCGTCGCACGGCCTCGGCCGCCTCGTCGAGGTCTCTCGCTTCTGCGGTGTGTTCGTCGTAGACCGTGTAGAGGGCTATCCCCTGGATGAGCAGCACCCTGGAAAGGAACGCGGAGGAGTCCGGCGAGCTGCGGGCCACGCGACGCATGAGGTCCACGGCGGCACGTAGGTCGCGGGCGTCGTTCGTCAGGTGATGGCGAAACATGAGGCACAACGCCAGGTCCACGTGCGCGGAACGATACTGATCGTGCTCGGGATGCTCCGCGAGGAAGCTCTGGTAGAGGTCGATCGCCTGGCCGAGGTCAGCCTGGTCATCCACCAGTTCACCGCGTCGACGCAGTCCCCCCGCAAGGCAGAGGAGATGGCTGGCGTGATCCGGATCGTTCGGGTCGCCCTCATCGATCGCGTGCCGCGCCGCCTCGATCAGGTCCCCGACATCGGCACTTACCTCGGTGCCTTCCTGCTCCGCCACCAGAACCCTGTGGAACAACCCCTTGGTCAGCCCTCCCCAGGCCACAGCACGCAACGGATCGCTCGGTCGAGACAACGCGACCGCGCTGCGGGCCATGTCGATCGACTCATCGAGAACGGTGGAGACACGCGTCTCTCGATGCGTCTCCCGCAGGAGTTCGGCGAGGTGGAAGCGAGTGATGGCGGCGCTCGGGTGACCGGGGGGCGTGTCCGCCACCGCGTCGCGCGTGGCCTCGAGGGCTTCCGCGCGATGCGCGGGCTTCCCGGTCCACTCGTACCTCTGCACGAGCATCTGGGAGAGGTTGTCACGGCGGAAGGGACGGCGTTCGTGGCCATCGCGGGTGGCGGCAACGCTGCGCCGCCCCGCGGCAATAGCCGCTTCCAGGTCGGGCAGCCGTTGGCTCGTCCGGAAGCGTTCCGAGTGGGCCAGCGCGAGATTGGACAGCAGTTCGTCCAGGAACTCGTCACCGAGCTCCTCGCCTTCCTTCACGGCGGTCGCGCTCACGTCGACGGCCTGGTCGAGCGCGGAGCGGTCTCCGGTGAGTTGGAACCAGCCACGCAGCGACCGGCCCAGCTCGGTGAGGCAGCTCGGCCGATAGGGGGAGTCGGGCGGAAGCGCCTCGACCAGGGTGGACCACAGCCGACAGGACATACGCAGAGCGTGAGGGTCGCGCAGCCTCTCCCATCTCTGGAAACTCGTCAGAGCTTCCTCGAGCATCTGCTGTGCTGTCATCCGACGGCGCTGCGGATGTGCCATGAACAGCCCCTGTCACCGGTACTCAAGTGCACACGACCTGAACCAACTCCCTTATGATTACACGCAGTTCACGGTTCTGGCTCTTGAAGGAGGACCCGCGTGAGCGACTGGCCGGACGCTCTGGAGGAAGCACGATTCCTGCTCGGTGCGGTCTCCGAGACGGCCCTCGCGGAACCCGCGGTCTGGGCTCGGCTGGAGTTGACGCTCGCGGACCTGGAGCGCGCTGTGGACGATGGGGATTCGGACTGCCTCCGGCTCGCCCTGCACACGCTGGAGGACTCCCTCGCGGGCGACAGGATGCGGATGCTCGGCGGGCCGGACGACCGGACGCCGCCTCCTCCTCCGCTGGCGGACCGGCTCGACCGGCTGGTCAACCGGATCCGCCTAGCCGGGGCGGGGAATGCCGGTACCTCTGACTCAGCGCGCTCAAACGACCGTGCGAACTCCACCGGTTCAGCCGGTGCAGCCCGTTCAGCCGGTGCCTCCAATGACGATGCGACGTAGCCGCTTCGAGGGCCACGCCCTGATTGTCCATACCTTCGCCCACCTGGCAAGTGCTGCCGAGGACGAAGAGAACGGCGTCGAATCCGTACGGCAGATGTGGTCACGGCTGCGCGACCGGCTCGGCATGCGTGACCCGATCCCCCACTACGGCTCCGCCGAACTGCCCGCCCTGGCACCGCTCGTGCGGTCCGGCACTGCCCCCGGGTGCCAGCTGCTCGCGGCCTGCGAGCGCACGGGGCAGCGTCCTGCGCAGGCTTTCGCCTACCTACGCAATGACGTCATCGGCGTCACCGTGGTTCTGTTCCCTGCCCGCAACGTCTCCTGGCGCGATCTGCGCTCCCGTTGGGAAGCTGCGGTAACGCCCCTCCCCCACCGGACCGTCCTGGGGACTGTCTACGTTTACCGAGCACTCAGCGGTCGACGTGCCGAGCAAGGCGCCGACGATATGAGCCGACTCCTCGCCTCGGTGCCGTCGCCGACGGCACCGCTGGACGGAACATGGCGACGCACCTCCGACGGCTACCGGATCCTGTACTCCGGCCCTGCCGGGTGGGCGCCATTCGTGTGGGAGGCAGTCACGGTCGGGCCCTCCACACGGGAAGACGCCTTCGACGCCTGGACCTGGCACGTTCACCGTACCGGGGCCCCAGCCCCGTTCACCCGTTATCTGGAGGGTGCAGCACGCCTACGCCGTCAGGCTTCGGTGCACCGCGCACACCAACAGAGTTTCCGTGCCATGTGCCTGCGCCTCTCCGCTGCCTCCCAGCGATTGGCGGAGCTGTGCGGCGAAGCACTCGCCGGCGGCTCGGGAGCGGACGGTCTACTCGCAGCCGAGGCGGCCATCGCCGCCCTGTATGTCGGCGACCAGGGGCTCAACCAGTCTCTGCGGGATCTCCGCGACATGCGCCACTCGGTACGGATCACACTCGACACGATGACCGGGCTCCTACCACCCGATCCTGGCAACGGCATCGGCCCCGACCAGGAGTTGGGCCACGGCCTCCTCGCCCTCCTCGACGACGACATCGACCATGGGGAATCGGTCAAGCAGGAAGCGGACGAGATCTCCCGCACCGCGGCAGTCATAGTGCAGCAGCGCATGCACCTTCGCCAGCAGCGTACGACCATCGTCCAGGGAGCGGTGCTTGGCTCCCTGCTCATGGCACTTGCCGCCATTCAAGCCCTTTCCTACCGGCTGCCGCTGCCAGGTACTCTGCACGCGCCTGTGATCGCCTGGCTTTCCGTCCTGGCTCTCTCGCTGCCTGTGCAGTTGCTGCGCTGGCGCCGCGCGGACGGCGGGGCCCGCAAACCGACCTGGTTCGATCAACTCTCCGTGTTCGGTGTGGGCGCGGCGTCAGGTTGGCTGTGCGCGTCAGCAGCGGCACTGCTCTCGACCCGCGCCCCGGCCCTGCCCGCGGTGAGCGGTAGCTGCGCCATGGCCCTGGGACTAGCCGCACTGCTCGCGGACCGGGTGCGGGCGTCACGCAGTACGTGAGGCTGAGGAGAGCAAGGCACCGGCAAGGCTGCTCGCCGGAGCCACCGTCGGCCACGGCGGCTCCGGCGAGCCGGTGGGCGCAGAACCAGTCACCGCGGGCCGCGGCCTCGCGGAGTATGGCGTCATGCCATGTGCACAGCGTACGAGAGCAGCATTGCCGGCCTATGCGCCACGACGGACCCGGGCGGCCTTGCGGGCCTCGGCAATCTGGCGGGCCTCAGCAGACCGGCGAGACTCGCCACGGCCGCCGGCCCGCCCCGGTCGGGTACCGAGACCACGGAAAGGCTCACCGCCGCGCTTCGGGCGCTCCTCGACCGGCCCGCTGCCGCCGACGGGGACACCGGAGGGAGCCTGGGCACCGGTGATGCGGCTCAGCTCGGCCTCGCCGGAGCGGACCTGCGTGATCTGCGGCCTGATACCTGCGTCGGACATGAGGCGGGCCATGTCCCGGCGCTGACCGGGCAGGACCAGCGTGACGACACTGCCGGACTCGCCTGCGCGGGCAGTTCGACCACCACGGTGCAGGTAGTCCTTGTGGTCGCCCGGCGGGTCGACGTTGACGACGAGATCGAGGTCGTCGACGTGAATGCCCCGAGCGGCGACATTGGTGGCCACCAGCACCGTGATGTCGCCGGCCTTGAACTGCGCAAGGGTGCGGGTGCGCTGGGGCTGCGACTTGCCGCCGTGCAGCGCCGCGGCCTTTACGCCGCTGCTCAGCAAGTGCTTGGTGAACCGGTCGACGGCGTGCTTGGTGTCCAGAAACATGATCACCCGCCCGTCGCGGGCAGCGATTTCGGTGGCGGTGGCGTACTTGTCGGCGCCGTGCACCTGCAGCACGTGATGCTCCATCGTGGTGACCGCGCCCGCCGCCGGGTCGACCGAATGGACGACCGGGTCTTGGAGGTAACGACGGACGAGAAGATCGATGTTGCGGTCCAGCGTGGCCGAGAACAGCATGCGCTGGCCGTCCGGACGTACCTGGTCCAGCAGTTCGATGACCTGCGGCATGAAACCCATGTCCGCCATCTGGTCGGCCTCGTCCAGGACGGTGATGTTCACCCGGTCCAGGCGACAGTCCTTGCGCTCGATGAGATCCGCCAGGCGGCCAGGAGTCGCGACGACCACCTCGACCCCGTCACGCAGCGCGCCGACCTGCCTGCCGATCGACATGCCGCCGACCACAGTGGCCAGCCGCAGCTTCAGCAACCGGGCGTAGGGGGTGAGCACATCGGTGACCTGCTGGGCCAGCTCGCGCGTGGGGACGAGGATCAGGGCCAGTGGCTTCCGCGCCTCGGCACGCTGCCCGCTCGTGCGCACCAGGAGCGCCAGGCCGAAGGCGAGCGTCTTGCCCGATCCGGTGCGCCCGCGGCCCAGGACGTCGCGCCCAGCAAGGGAGTTCGGCAACGTGGCAGCCTGGATCGGGAACGGTTCGTTCAGGCCGAGACTGGTGAGCATCTCCAGCAGCTCGACTGGCATGTCCAGTTCACCGAAGGTCGCGGCCGCGGGCAAGGCCGGGGTGACGGTGTCCGGCAGCGCAAACTCCCCCTGTGGTGCGGAGGGACGGCGCCCCGCATCGTCCGGACTGACGCCGGGGCGCCCCTGATCCTGCGGGTGGGGACGATCATACGTGCGAGCTGAACGACTCATGGAGAACCTTCCTCGACAGGGCGCGCATCGAGGAATCCCCGACAGGAATGAGTCGGATGAATTGCAAGAACGAGCCGAATGTGAGACCAAAAGAATTCCATCGGAATTCAAAAAACAATGAGCTGGGACCCCACCGTAAGACGGGGCCCCAGCTATCTCATGCGCTTCGACGTCAGGCGGGAGTGATGTTCTCTGCTTGCGGACCCTTCTGGCCTTGCGTGATGTCGAAGTTCACCCTCTGGCCTTCCTGGAGCTCACGGTAACCCTGGGTGGCGATGTTCGAGTAGTGGGCGAAGACGTCCGGGCCGCCGCCGTCCTGCTCGATGAAACCGAAGCCCTTTTCCGCGTTGAACCACTTGACGGTGCCAGTAGCCATGTCATATCCCCTTGGGGCAGTGCCCGCGGGCTCACACCGTGTGAACCCCTGCGTTGCCACGATGAACCCCGTCCGGATGAGCACCGGAGATACAAAAATGCCCGACGACATATGGTCGCCGAGGCACTTGAAGTTTCGGGAACCACAACTGCAACTACTGGAATTTTAGCACGGTACGCCCATGCGCACTACTTTTGCCCATCCGGTAAGCCCCGGCCTCGCGGAAGCACCAGATCAGCACGCCAGTCGGCGCCTCCGTCGAATACACAGGGAAGATGAACTTCCAGATTAAACAAGTGCCATCAAGGAGATCAATCCCGATATGTTGCGCGAAAGACAGGCGTGTGCATGAGTCGGCGCTGAACACGACCGCGCTCCCGCCCGGACGTTGTCGCCGGGCGGCAGCGCGATCGGTGCACAGTTGGAGGGGGCGGGTCAGGACCTCTCCGCCTTGACGGTGCCTCGCTCTCCGAGGTCGGGATTCCCGTCCGCAGGCGGGCCCGCGTCGGCGTCGGCGGGGGCATCGGCGGGGGTGTCGGTGCCCGCGACCCGCTGCGGCAGTTTCACCGCGATGGCGATCGTCACCACGGCGAGGGCTGCCGCGACGCCGAAGCCCAGTTTCATACCGCTCACCTGGGCGGGCACGGCGGCGACACCATCGGCGATCTGGCTGGTGGTGCGCGACGACATCACGGTCACCATCAGCGCGGTGCCGAACGCCGCGGCGACCTGCTGCAGCGTTCCCAGAATCGAGCTGCCGTGGGAGTACAGGTGCGGGGGCAGCACGCCCATGCCGAGGGCGAAGATCGGGGTGAACGTCGCCGCCAGGCTCACCATCATCAGCACGTGCAGACCCAGGATCTGCCAGTACGGCGTCGTCATCGCGATCTGCGTGTACCCGGCGAGGGCGAGCGCGATGCCGATCGAGCCGGGCAGCACCAGCGTCCGGCTGCCGAACCGGTCGGATGCCTTTCCGACGGTCGGTCCCAGCAGGCCCATGGCCAGACCACCCGGCATGACCAGCAGACCGGTCTGGAGCGGGCTGAGTCCGCGCACGTTCTGCAGATACAGCGGCAGCAGCATCATCGAGCCGAGCATCGTCATGAAGCCGATGGCCATCAGGGCCAGGGACAGGGTGAAGGTGCCGTACCGGAGGGTGCGCAGGTCCATCAGCGGCGTACCGCCGCGCTGCAGCCGGAACTGGCGGAGCGCGAAGACCGCGATGGCCGCGATACCGGCGGCGGCGAAGCCGATGCCGAGTGTCCTGCGGTCGCTGTCGCCGACCAGGCTCAGGCCGTACACCAGGCCGCCGAAACCGAGCGCGGCGATGCAGACGCTGAACCAGTCGATGGAACTGGCCTGCTGCTCACCGATGTTCTCCAGCTTGCGCAGCCCGAACAGGGTCACCCCTGCCGCGATCGGCAGCACGACCGCGAACAGCAGCCGCCAGGAGCCGGCCTGCAGGATGACCCCGGACACGGCGGGCCCGAGCGCGGGCGCCACCGACATCGCCAGGGTGACGTTGCCCATCACCTTGCCGCGGTTCTGCGCAGGCACCACGGTCATCAACGTGGTCATCAACAGCGGCA
Source organism: Streptomyces sp. NPDC001020 (assembly GCF_053599115.1). Classification (NCBI taxonomy): domain Bacteria; kingdom Bacillati; phylum Actinomycetota; class Actinomycetes; order Kitasatosporales; family Streptomycetaceae; genus Streptomyces; species Streptomyces sp. NPDC001020. The sequence continues at coordinate 135,182 of NZ_JBSFLQ010000004.1, forward strand.
TCATCACGGCCGTGCCGGTGGCCTGCACGACACGGCCCGCCAGGAGCACCGCGAAGGCCGGGGCGACGGCCGACACGACGGTACCCACGAGGAAGGTGCCCATCGCGAGCGCGTACGCCCGCCGGGTAGTGACCCGCTGCAGGAACCATCCGGTGACCGGAATCACCGCGGCCATGGTGAGCATGAACGCGGTGGACACCCACTGCGCCGACTGCTCGGTGATGTGCAACGAATCCATCAGCCGCGGGATCGCGTTGATCATGATGGTTTCGTTGAGGATCACCACGAACGTGGCCAGCACCAGCAGCCGCACCACAATAGGTGTGCCGTCGCTCGCCTCCGCGGTGGTCGGTCGTTCTGGTATCGCAGCTGACATGGCAGCACCTCACTGGGGTTCCTGGTCGCAGTCGCCCCGTAGCCGAGGGTCGCCGGACTGGATGGTCGGTTGTCGCACCGATACAGACCGGCGGGCACACCAGAACTCATCGGCCGCCTGAGTGTGCCTCATCGGCGAGTGGACCGCCCCCGAATTAAGGTGCGGTGCACATCCTGCCCTGAGGGGGCGGTTCGTGATTCTTCGAGTGGTTCTGTGGTCATCTGATGACTGCTGCGGCCGACCAGCAGGGCGGTGGCCTCCAGCGGGATGCTGTGGTCGCAACCTTTGCAGCGACTGTCCCGAAGCGATCCGGGAACGGTGATCTCCACTGCCCCGCCACTCGTCGAGGAACTCACTCTATGCTCGTGCTCATGAATCACCGGGCTTGTCCAGCAGGGACTGGCGGTGCCGACGGACAGGTGGAGGTGAGGGGGACGCGTTTACGTAGGAGCGGGAGCTTGGCGTGGCCGAGTGGCCGGCGCCGCGCGGGCGGGGAACAGAGAGACCAGATGATCGTCCGCCCCGACGCGATCCGAGGCCCCCGGGTCCGCGGTACGCCTGGTCACCCCGAAATTGGGGCGACCGCTCATACGCCTGCTGCGGACTCGGACCGAGGCTTTTCGCAGAGGAGGACTGTTTCATGAATGACTGGCCCTTGACGCTCATGGCGGTGCACGCCCATCCCGACGATGAGGCTACTGGAACGGGAGGTGTCCTCGCCCGGTACGCGGCGGAGGGCATCCGCACGGTCCTTGTGACGTGTACCGACGGCAGTTGTGGTGATGGTCCGGGGGGTGTCAAGCCGGGTGATCCCAGGCACGATCCGGCAGCCGTCGCCTTGATGCGGCGTCAAGAACTCGAGGCAAGCTGCGACGTCCTGAAAGTCAGTCATCTGGAGATGCTGGGCTACGCCGACTCCGGGATGATGGGCTGGCCGACCAACGACGCCCCCGGATCCTTCTGGCAGACACCCGTGGAGGAGGGCGCTGCCCGACTCGCGGAACTCATGCGCCGACACCAGCCCGACGTGGTCGTCACCTACGACGAGAACGGCTTTTACGGCCACCCCGACCACATCCAGGCGAACCGCATCACGATGGCAGCGCTTGCGATGACCGCGTCGACACCGAAGGTGTACTGGACGACGGCGCCCCGCTCGATGATGCAGCGGTTCGGGGAGGTCATGCGCGAATTCGGTGCGGACTGGCAGGAGCCGGATCCCGCCGAGGCCGCCGCGATGGCCGAGATCGGACTCCCCGACGAGGAGATCACCACCTGGGTGGACACCGCCGCGTTCGGCGGTCAGAAGTTCGACGCGCTGGCCGCGCACGCCAGCCAGGGCGAGAACATCTTCTTCCTCAAGATGGGCCAGAAAAGGTTCACCGAGTTGATGGGCGTCGAGACCTTCGTACGCGTCCAGGACACCACCGGCGCGGCCGTGCCCGAGAACGACCTCTTCGCCGGACTACGCTGATCCGCCCGCCTTCCCGGGCCTGAGAAAGCTCGTGGTCCGTACCGCTCGATCGAGCGTGCTCACACACCTGGAGACTTGTTCACGTGGGGCCCGCTCCGGCGGCCCTTGATCATCACGGTGGCCCTGCTCGGAAGCGCGGCGGTTGCGAGAACGCCAGTCCCCCACCCGGGCAGGGCCGTTGGGCGTGGTCACCACGCCAGCGCTGCTGATCCGTGCAGACCCGCAGCCCGCATCCCCTCCGAGACAGGCTGTACGGGCACGCCCTGCCTTGGAGGGCCTTTCCGTTCGATCAGCGTCGTGGCGTTCCGGTCGTAGGCGGCTGCTCCGTGCCGCAGTACCGACATTTGGCAGCAGCGCCCGGCAGGTCCTCGGACAGGCAGGCCGGGCACGTCTTGACAGGCCCCGGCTCTTCGAAAGCCAACACGCCGCGCCGCGCCGAATAATGCTTGTACGGTACGACGATGAGGAAGTAGACGACGGCCATGAAGATGATGAAGTAGATGACTGCCGAAATGAAAGAGCCAATATCAAGGTACGTGGCCTTGTTGCCCGATTGACCGAGCTGCCACCCCAATCCGACTGACTTGCTCCCCTGGGCACGAGCAATGATGGGATTGATCACAGAATCGGTGAACGTCTTGATCAAGGTGCTGAAAGCCAACGCGACAATAAGGCCTACAGCTACGACGACAACATCGCCGCGCATCAAGAAGTTCTTGAAACCCTTGAGCATTCCCGGCTCCTCACGACAGGGTCCCCAGTCGGGGCCGGGCAGCACGCTACATTCTTCGACACGTCCTGAGCGCTATGGCGCGGACGCGGGAGGCGCTCTTCCCTCGGCTGCCTAACTCCACCGGCCACCGGTACGCCGATCGGACGCGTGGCCACATCCGAGCAACGAATATTTCGCAGAATTCGTCCGATCAACCGAAAGAGTGCGCCTTCCGCTGCCTCCCGCACAGCTCCGGATCGTTCAGAACCCCGCGAACGGCGAACGTTGATTGTGCCGGTCGGGTATGTGCTCGATAGCAGGTGATCGCCTGCCGTGGGGTCGGTTCGGCAGCGAAGCCTGCGGCGGCGGTGCCTGCGTCGGCCCCGACGGCGGTGGTGAGGCAGACCGCGCCCCAGTCGTTGAGCACACCTTCCCTCATGAGCGCGTCAGAAGGGCTTCGGTTACCGGTTGCACCCGTGGCCGCCGACCGACCCAGCCACGTGAGCCGACCGACGTTGCTCAGTTGAACTCGCCGGTGAGGATCCACAGGTGGCCGAACGGGTCACGGACACGGCCCGAGCGCTTGCCGTAGGGACGGTTCTCGATCGGCACGACGACCTCGGCTCCGTTGGCGGACATGCGTGCGCCCACGGCGTCGGGGTCGTCGACCTCCAGCTCGATGAGTACCGGCGATCCCCCGATGTCGGCGGGCGCGAGCCACCCCCACTCCTCAACGGCCGGCGAGACTCTCAGGCACACGCCCTCGATGCGGTGATCGATGACGCTGGGCCGACCGTCGCCGATCGGCGGAGCCCGGAACACCTCCACGGCACCGAGGGATTTGACCGACGGCCCCTCACACTGGTGCGGCCGGACATGGCCCGTACAGTCAGCCCTCGCCGGAACCGCCCAGGAACGACAACCGGACCTGACGGTTGACATTGTCTTTGTTGGTGTCCACCAAACTCCGTTAAGGCAACCCCGAACGTACCCAGGTCCACGGCTCACTTCCACCTGACGACGGACCAGCAGGTCAACCCACCTGGTCCGGCCGTTCCGAGGCCGACGAGCAATCGGTGGCGTCGTGGATCCGTCGCCCTGTCGGGCACGAGCTCAGCCGGACTACGTAGTCGAGGACCACACGCCGAACCACTGCTCGGCGCCGTACTCTTCGAACCGCTCAATCTCAGTGAACCTCAGCTTGTCCGCGAGGCGCATCGAGCGGCTGTTGGCGGTCTCGATGCAGAGCACCACCGGCTCGCTGGGGAGTGCGTCTCAATTCCGAACGTGTACATGGGTGAGTCGCGAGAGGTTATCCTGCGGCGTGCGGCCGCGAATGGAGGCGAGCATGCTGTTTGAAGAGCTGACGGAACTGGCGGCCGAAGGCGGACGGGCAGTGGTCCGAGCCGCGGGTACCGCGTTCTGGCCCGTGACGCAGCGCCGTGCCGCGGAGTTGGTCGGCCGCGGTGACGCCGAGCGCGTGAGGGCGGAGCTCGTGCGGCTCGATCGCACCGCGCAAGCCCTGACGCTCCCGTCGTCAGGCGATGCCAGCGCGGAGCGGGCGCGGCAGGAAGGGCTGTGGGCCGGACGGTTCGAGGCCCTGTTGGACCGCCTCGATGGGACCGAACAGTCTGGTGCGGCGGCAGAGTTGCGCGCGCTCCTTGAGTCCCTCACCGCCTCCGTCGGTGACACGGCCATCGACACTGGCAACGCGACGGCCCGCGACGGCAGCAGCGCGATCACCGGAATCCTGACCTCCGGCGGTAGCCGTCCCGGCCCGTCGAAGGTCGCGCGCACCGGACACGCGGAGGCCATCGGACCTGGCTCCAGCGCCGTCACCGGAATCGTCAACGAATAGTCTCGGGACAGCCAGACGTCTCGTGCAGAGGTTGCACGCACCGCAGATGCCGACGATCGACATCGCACTCCGGAACTCATCACCGAGCCCCGTGATCTGGCAATCGGCAATCGGCAATTTGAGGAACGTGCTGCCTTGCGCACCACGTACCTCTGAAACGTGGTCTGTGTAGCGAGAGCTTCTGGCCACATAGGCGCGTTGGTCGGCCAAACCGAGGGCAGCACCGAAGCCAGTGTCGCCTGAACTTCATACTTCCGGCCTCTTCCTTGTGTACCAAGGGCTGTCCTTCTCGGCCATTGCACATATCCATCGAGCCTTGGGAGTGTTCGAGAAAGTCATGGGCGAGGACCATCGCTAATACGTTGTCCTCGCGCAGCACCCTTACCTACGCCTATCTATGGGTGCGTGATCGGGCACGGACGGTGCCGCTGTTGGAACAGGCGCTGCGGGACAGCTGGCTAGTGCGGGAAAAGTACTATCCGGCCACGGCGAACGTCCGCATAAAACTCGCCGCAGTCACCGATCCCAATGGACAGCGAGGTTCATCATGGCCGGGTGGTCGCATCACCCCCTGCTCGCCGACACCGCCCTGCTCGCCCGCCCACTGCAGCAGTGCTTGAACTTCCGCCCCCGCCGCATCATGCATGGACACGGCGCATTCCTGCGTGGCCGCACCACCGCGATCGGCACGGCGGCTCCAACAGCCTGCCCGAGGAGGATGGCGCGCTCGAGGTACGTGGGGTCGTCCGCCACCATGCCCGGGAGGTTCCGGCCAGCAATGACGAGCAGCGAGCCATGGTGGGCCTGCTCGTACCAGTGAGGAAAGAAGTTGAGTGGCAGCCCCGGCAGAAGGTTGCCGTGGGGGCTGCTGAGGGTGAGTTTGTTGTCGACCAGGCGGGCCTGAAGGTCCCGGCCGGGGACGGGCGGCAGGTCGCGGAGGTCGAGGGGCTTGCCGCCGTTATTGGTGTACAGGGTGCGCAGGTTGGTGAAGCCCGACTCCAGAAAGAGCCGGAGGGTGACGTCCTCGATGCGGCGGCTGCCGTTGATCGCTCCCCAGCCACCGTGGCAGTCGAGGACGATTCCGGCGCGGTCACCACCGAAGAGGATGCACTCGGCGTCGAGGCGATCCGGGGAGCGATCGGGGGCCGGGCCGGTGAGTTCGATCACCTCGGAGAGGTGGCAGTGGGAGTGCGCGAGCCGGAGCATCGGGTGATGGACGTCCGGGTGGCGGAGGTAGAGGAGTTCGGCCTCGCCGGACTCGTCGATGATCAGGTTGCACACCGTGCAGTATTGCCGGGAGTTGGCGAACCGGAGCGTGAGCGACTCCAGGTCGAAGGCGGCGAGCGCCTGCTGCACGGTGTCGGAGATCCGCACGCTGCGCAGCCGGGGCAGGGTGGGGGACGGCACCACGGCATTGTCGCGATCGTCCCGGAGGGCGCGAGCGCGGAGTGATTCGAGAACGCGCAGGTCAACTGGGCTGGCACCCACGAGCTCCACGGGGCTCGGCACAGTGCCATCCGGGTCCGTCTCAACGTGGAGTGCACCCAGGAAGACCAGGGCCTCTCCTGCCTCCGGCCAGTTGCCGAGCTCCTGGTGGAGCGCGAAGGCCTGACGGCCGCGGGAACGCGCGTCCTCCGATGCATGGAGGGCCTTCTCGGCGCGGGCCAGGTTGAGCAGGCAGGTGGCGCGCAGCGGGCCGTCGCCGAGACGTTCGCTGATCTGCAGGGCCGTGCGGAAGGACGCGGCCGCGGCGGGGTGGTCGCCGGCCTTGGCGTGGCAGGCGCCGAGGTTGGTGTGCAGGGATGTCAGCACGCTGTCCATGCCGAGCTTTTCGGCGAGCGGGATGTTCTTGGTCATCAGGGCAACGGCTTCGTCCCGGTTGTCGGTCTCCAGCATGCAGGTCGCGGCCTGCGCGCGGGCGGAGAGGAGGACATGGAGATCTTTGTGCTCGGCAGCGGCTCGCACGGTCTGTTCGTACTGGTCAGCTGCTTCGGCCCATCGCCCGGCCCGTGCGTGGATGTTGCCCAGTGCCATCCGGCAGTGCAGGACGCCATCGAAGTCGTCGTGCCGCTCGCAGTCGTTGAGTGCCGTGGTGATCGCGGACAGGGCTTCGGTGTGCAGGCCGCGTCGCGAGTGGAGGACGGCCAGGGCGCGTGTCGCCCGGGCCCGGGTGCCAGGAGAGGCGGCATCGCTGAAGTCGGAGACTACGGACCGCAGCATGCGGGCGCCGTCCTGCCACTGCCCCGCGACGACCAAGGCTTCGCCCAGTGCCGCCCGCACCTGGGCGAGCGCCCGACTCTCGTCAGTGGCGGCGAGAGACTGCTCCGCTTCGGTTAGCAGGCGGACGGCGTCTCCGATCCGCCCCCGGTGCCACAGCAACTGGGCTCGCTTCCGCAGGACATCTGCTTGAAGAACCGGGCTGCCGGACTCTTGGGCCATGTCCGACGCGACCTTGAACTGCGACTCCGCCGTGTCGTGGTGCCCGATGCCGCCGCTGTACGAGGCGAGATAGGTCAGGGAACGCGCCGCATGCTGATGGTCGCCGATTCCGATGGCGAGCTCGGCGCACTGCGCGAGATAGGTCGCAGCCTGGTCGAGGTCAGCGCGGTGCGCGGCATCCTCACCGAGCCGGAACAACGCCCGGACCTGGCCCTGCACGTCACCCGTCTCCTGATGGATGGACAGGGCGGCCTCGAGCGGCTCGGCCGGAGCCGACTCCGGCCGGGCGCTGGCCGGGACCGCCGCTAGGTCCATCAGCGCCTGCGCCTCCCACTCCCGGCTGCCGATGGCCCGTGCCCGTTCGATGTCCCGGACGGACTCCTCCGCCGCCTCCGCCTCGCGGCCCGTGCTGCTTAGCAATTTGACGATCGACCGGGTGGCGAGCATCTCACCGAAGCCGCTGCTCCGGCTCAGGTCCCGGCTGTTGCGCAGGTAGTTCTCGGCCCGGCGGGTCTGTCCGACCGCCAGGTACGCCTGGCCCAGGTTGCCTAGGGCGAGCCCGAGTGCCTGACGATGCCCGACGGTCCGCCAGTAGTGCAGTCCGCTTCGCAGGTACTTGATGGCGTCGCGGGGCCGGCCCAGGTTGATCAGCAGCGTCCCCAGGCCGAGCTGCGCCATGAAAAGATGCTCGGCATCGTTGGCCGCGCGCGCCGTTTCGGCGCAACGGTGGAATAGATCAGCCGCATCCTGGCTCTCGCCGAGGTGCGCGGCAACGACGGCCCGGTTGTACAGCGCGGTGGCCGTCCAGTTGGCGTGTCCGGCCAGCTCCCCGGCCTCCTGTACACACTGGTAGACGCGGTCCAGCTCCTTCCAGTGGCTAGCAACCCGCAGGTGCTCGGTGAGCGCGAAGGCGAGAAGCAGTAGGTGGTCCCATGCCTCGTACTGCCGGGCCGTCTCGACGAGAGCGACCGCGCCGGGACGGTCCGCGTTCAGCGACCGCAGCGCTTCGGCACTGCTCTCGGCGGGGACAGTCGCCTCTTCGTCCAGGAAGCCGATCGCATCGGTAGACGACCGGACGCGGACGGCTGTGACGAGACAGGCGTGACGAACGACATCCGCCCGTTGCGTCCCCGACCACGGCGCGGATGTCAGCCGTGCGAAGCGGTGCTGAATCTCGTGCATCACGAATCGGTCGTCGTCGAGCTGCTCGATGAGGCTGAGCTCGACCAGCGAGTCGAGGAGCGCGGCCGTGTCCGTGAGGTTGTCGTCGTCGACCTCGTCCAGCGGAGGTTGTGCGATGGCCGCTGCGACGACATCGGTGGTGAACGACATGTGCGGCAGGACGCCAAGCGCGGAGAACACCTGTGCCTGGTCGCGTTCGAGCGCGTCGAAGCTCTGCTGGAACACAGGCTGCAACGCGGTCTGGCCGGCGACGAGGGCCTTGACGCTGCGGTCGGGGTTGATGATCTCGGACAGGTAGCGGTCGGCGTTCACGCGGGGCCGGCGCGCCAGGTGCGCCGCGGCGATGTGCAGGGCGAGTGGGTGACCGGCGCACGCCGCGGACAGCGCGGCCGTCTGCTCGCCGGTCAGTCGGCCGGGGCCGGCGACCGACCGTACGAGCTCCTCGCTGGGCGCGGCCGGCAGTGGACCGAGGTCTATGAGGCGGACCAGGCCGCTGAGCCCGCTGAGCTTGACGCGGCTGGTCCCCACCAGCGCGAACGGGCCGTCGACGGAGAGGATCTCAAGGAGCGCCTCCTCCGAGACGATGTCGTCGACGAGCAGCAGGACGCGCTTGTCGGCGAGCGTCGTCCGTAGCAGCGCCAACTGCTGGTCACGGCGGTCCGGCAGGGGAGGCTCGGGCGGAAAGAGCGCGTGGAGTATCGACGACACGAGGTCCGTGGGGCCGGTCGACAGCGCGAGATTGATGTGGAACTGACCGTCCGGGTACCGCTCCGCGGCCAGCCGGGACATGCGCAGGGCGACGTCGCTCTTCCCGATGCCAGGAGCCCCGGTCACTACAACCGCCGCCCGACCGCCGCCGTCCGCGCGCCGCAGCACGTCGAGGCCGGCGGAGATCTCCGCCTCGCGCCCAAACAGGCGCGGGCGCCGTTCGCCGGGCAGGACGGAGTCCTGCACCGAGCGGGACTGTAGGGACGGCAGCGTCACACGGACGTCGCCCGCCACGTACCCAGTGATTGCCACCCCACCGTGCGAGGCGTACGCCGCCCCGGTCGCCCTGACCGAGACGGAGCCGGGCGCGCCGACCGCCGTCGCCGCGCTGACTCCGGTGATCGCGGTGCCGCCGTCCGTCGCGCGGGCGTCGCCGCTGTCCCGCACCTCGGCGCCCGGCCGTGCGTCGCCGGACCCGTTCTCGTCCCCCATCAACCCGCTCCCCGAGACTAGCTGTAGTCGATCCCGGTACCGGCACTGCTGCCGGACCCGTCAGCCGTCGCGTCACCAGTCCGATCCACCCGCGCCGATCCCGTGCCCGCCCCACCGGGCCTACGGATCCCGGTGTGCGCCGACCCACCACCGGACGCCTTCGCCTGGCCGGTATCCGTGGCCGAGTCCCCCTGCCGGGGCTGCAACCACGCCCACACCAGCGCTGCGACCCCGGTGCCGACCTGTAACGACGCCCCGACCAGCTCCCCGGTCCCCGGACCGTTCAGCAACCACACCATCGGCGTCACCACAATGCAGGCCACTCCGACCACAATCAGCACGAGCTTCCACGGCCGTGTCACGCCGTCCCGCCTTCCCCCTGGCCAGCCTTTCCGCAGGTATAGCAAGGACGTTCATGTCGTTGCCACTGGTTCCAGCGGTCCAGGTTGTCCGTGGTCGTACCTCGAGCGATCCGTGCGACGGTGAACAGGGGGTCGGATCGCTCACCCGTGGCTCACTGTGCAGCGTGCTTACGTGAGCGCAGTCCGGATGGGTCATCCGCTGGAGTGGCGTATCGACGGCCACTCGGTGATCTCGGTGTTGAGGCTATGCGGTGAGTTCGGTGGGCAGGACGGTCTTGTCGGGCGATGCGCGCATCAGCCTGGGCTACTGACCTCTCAGCGCAACCAGAGCCCCTGTCACGACGGCCATCAACGTAAGTGTGGCCGCGAACGCCTTCGCCGACCGACTCAGTGCAGCGGGGTAGGAGGCGCTGTCCCGGCGAGCCAGATAGCCAGCTGCGACCGCGACCAGTACTGCCACCAAGACAAACAGGGCAAAAGCCAGGGCCGTTACGGCACCGTTGTCGTGCATCATGGCATCTCCATACTTCATGCGGGTTGGGTTGGTGCAGCTAAGAATCGAGAAACAATGCATTCACCGTGACATTCGTGAAAAAATACGAAACCGGCGCACAGCACGGCATGTTCGGCGGGGTCCAGATCCGGGATCCAAGGGATTCAGGAAAGCACAAAAGACTGTCGCACCATGAGTAAGAGCGGCGGATCTCCGGAGTACATTTCCCGCCCCAACGTCAATTTTCCCGTTGAACCACGAACGAGCCAACCACGACAGATCCCTGCGATATGCAATGGAGCCTTCTCAAGATCACCCCCTTACCCCATCCCACGACAACCAGAGGGCCAGCCACCCCGATTGACCGCATCAGCATGTAGCCGAAAATCCGTCGACACAAGTCGACTACCAACCAGCGAGAGATCTGTGATAGAGCAACGAACATTTAAGTAGAAACGGTGAAGAATCCCACCACTGCCCACGATCTCCATGTGACACACATACCTTCCACCTGGACAGAAGGGGTGCAAGCAGACCCAAACGCGACTATTAGGAATAAACGCTAGAAACTGCGCAACTTCGCGGCGGCTCAACCCGTTGCAAGCTCATTCCCAGATGCATGCAATACGTCGCCGAAAGTTCTTGCACCGAATTGATGAGCTTCGTTAAGATGCAGCCCTTGGACCCGGTGCATTCGCCGCGGATCCCATAGACCGGGGAAGTCGTCAAGCATGTTGAGCCACGCCATGCCTTCAAGTCGCCACATCAACGACTGAAAATAATTTTTTCGATCAGGTCTTCGACCGAGGATCTCATTGCCCGTACTGAAGACTGCTTTCTTTCGAAGCAATCTGGGGGATGTTCTTTCGTGTCCTTTTCTGCGCCGGAAACGAACAGCGTCGTAAAGATGGTCGAGGACCTGTCACAGCGGGTCCTGAATGTCTACAGAGCCGACCCGGGCCACGTCCTGGAGCACGCGAACAATGAGCGACGCATCACCCAAGGGGGTTACGGTGAGCGACAGATCTACGAGCTCGTCCAGAACGGCGCGGACGAGAACATGGAACGGACGCCCGGAGTCGTGGGCACGATCCACGTGCTCCTCACGGCCACACACCTTTACTGCGCCAACACTGGCACGCCCATAACCCCTGCCGGCGCCGACACGATCCTGCGCATGTCCGTGTCTCGGAAACGGACCGGGAAGATCGGACGCTTCGGGGTGGGCGTCAAGTCGGTGCTGAGCGTGTCGGACACTCCTCGCTTCTACAGCACGACCGGCTCCTTCGGCTTCGACAAGGAGTGGTCGGCCCAGGTCATCCGGGACACGGTCCCCGACCTCTCGGCGCTGGACCCCACCCCGGTGCTGCGGATGGCGCAACCGCTGGACCTGGACTCGGACCGTCGGCTAGACAAGCATCTCGACGAACTCATGACGTGGGCGTCGACGACGGTGGTGCTCCCACTGCACGACGGTGCCGATGACCGGCTGGGGCGGGACATCATCAACTTCCCGGCGCACTTCATGCTCTTCTCCCCCCACATGGACCGCCTCGTTCTGGAGGACACTCGTGCCGGCCACGGGCTGCGCCGGGAAATCACGCAGGAGAGGGAAGGCATCCAACGCCGAGTCGTGGAGCAGCACGATGGTGCCCGCCACAGCAGTGAGCGCTGGTTCGTCTTCAGCGTCGACCACGAGCCGAGCCCAACTGCGGCGCAGACAGCGGGAGAGCTGCATGATCGGCCTGTCGTCACCATTTCCTGGGCGGTTCCCGACAAGGGCGTCCCGCTGCGCCTGAAACGAGGAAACTTCTGGGCCTACTTCCCGACCAACTACGACACGACCCTGACCGGCATCCTCAACGCGCCCTGGAAGACCCCGGAGGATCGCCAGAACCTGACCAAGAGCGACTTCAACGAGGAGTTGGTGACCAGGGCGGCGGAGCTCGTGGTCGACTCGATCCCTCAGCTGTACGAGGAGAAGGATCCGGCGTCCTACCTCACCCTACTCACGGCCCGCGGCCGGGAAGCCTCTCAATGGGGCGACGAGATGCTGAGTCAGAAGGTGTTGCAGGCAGCTGCCCGCAGGCCCTCATTGCCGGACCAGGACGGAACCCTCCGCCTCCCCAAGGAACTGCGCCTGCATCCGGAGAACCTCGCACCGACCTGGCTGGAACAGTGGGCAACCCACCCGGGCCGTCCCAAGAACTGGTGCCACCACAGTGTGGAGAGTCGTGAAAGGCGGTCCCGGGCAAGGGACATCCTCGACCAGGCCGGCGTCGCTCCGTCCTCGCTGCGCGACTGGCTGGAAGCACTCGTCTCCGACCGCAGTGTCGAAGGGGCGAAGTACGCACTGGCCCTTGCAGCCTCCGTCGTGGAGGCCGGCAACCAGCTCCAAGTGGCCGAGGCGCGGGCTGCGCGGCTCCTACTGACCGAGCGGGGTGACTTCCGTTCGTCCTCCGAAGGCACGGTTTTCCGCCGACACGACGGCGTTCGTCTCCCGTACGAGACGACGGTGTACCTGCACGAATCGATCGCAAACGACGTCGAGATGCTCCACGCGCTGAAGGTCCTGGGTGTCGAGGAGGCCAATGCCGCCGGACGGCTGCGGGCCGCCGTGTCGTCGGGCTTCGCCAGGTACAAGAACAACGACTGGGAGGACTTCTGGTCTCTCGCACGCACGGTCGAGCGTGACGAGTTGGTCAGCATCGTCAAGGAGCGTTACCCCGAGCCCGAGAACGTTCTCAAGGTGCACACCGCCACTGGCCAGTACCGGGTCATCCGTGACTGCATCCTGGGGGGCCCCGTTGTGCCCGTGGACGGACAGCGCGATGCCTCGATTCTCGTGGACCCGGTTTTCCATGAAGGCGACGCGGAGGTACTCAAGGCCCTTGGTGCCGTTGATCGACCAGTGACCCGGGTGAATCCTCGCCCGGACTCCTGGTTCAGCGACTACAGCAATGTCATGTACAACGAGTTCTGCGCGACCCTCGGGCCCAACAGCTCCCGCCCACGGGCGTCCTCCGTGAGTCTCATCGGCCAAGATCCCCCCGGACCCCTGCACCTTCTGCGGGAGCTCTCCCCCGAAGGTCGGGCCGCGTTCGCGCGGGAGCTCCCTGATCTCGGGATCGTGCCCGACTGGCGATGCATCCGGACTTCCGGACAGGGTGGGGACCTCCGTGTCGTGTCGCCCCTGGTCTGGCTGCTCCGTCAGCAGGGCATGCTCGGTACCTCGCTCGGAGTGAGGCGGCCAACTGCCGCGGTGAGCCCCGAGCTGGACGTGGACAGCACCCTGCTCCCCGTTGCCGATCTTTCCGGCACGTATGCGCGTGCGCTCGAGCTGCCTTCCAACATCCAGGACGTACCAGCTGCTTTGTGGGCCGAACTGGTCCAACGAGCGGACTCGGGGACGGATACCGAATTCGTCGGAAGGGCCTACGCGTTTCTGGCCCGATCAGCCCCCTCAGGCACTCTGGAGCACGAGGAGCACCTTTTCCGTTGCCGGGTGGGTGACGACTGGGAGGTGCAGCGAAGCAAGAGCATCGCCGTCACATTCGACGAGGCCCAGTACGACGTCCTGCTCCGTGAGCGTGTGCCCGCGCTCCTCGTCCCCACCGACACCGACGCACATTTCCTGGTCGACCGATTCCGTTTCCGGATCCCCTCCGACCTTCTGGTCGAGGAGATCCACTCCGTCCCGCTGGCGGAGCCGGTGTCCCTGACCGACGTCTTCCCACGGTTGCGTCAGGTTCTGCCTCGAGGGTCGGCCTGGAAGCTGGCGCACTGTTCCGACCTGGTCAGGATCATCCGCGGCCCGGAGGGTCGACGGGAGCAGGCACTGACCGAAACTGTCCAAGGGCTCACCGTTCTGCTCTGTGGGGAGCACGACGAGAAGTCGAGCCTGGAAGCGGTGGATCGGCTCCTGGGGCTGCGCCTCGGGGTCGATGGACGCGAAGCGCTCCTCCGCCAGCAGGAACAGGACCAGAACGACAGAAGGTTGCTGAAGGTCCGCCAGGAGAGCGACCCGGCCACCAAGCTCTTGCTCGCCCTCGGCGAGAGTCGACTGATCTCCGAGCTCCCTCCAGGGCTGGCGCTCGCCGACGCGGAGTTGCGCGGAACCGGCATCGACGGCATGCGCGCGGCGCAACTACTGCTCGCCGCTCACGGGGAGGACATCCTACGTGTGCTCGCATCAGCGCTCGCCGAGGCGGGCTTCGAGGTGCCGCAGACCTGGACGGGTGGGTCGGCTGCGCGGAGCTTCGTCCGTGTGTTCGGTTTTCCGGAGTCCTGGGCCGGTGACCCGCAGACTTCCGGCTCCCCCTCTCCTTACGAAACCGTCCCTGGCCCACGCAAGCCTCTGGAGCTGCATGGCTACCAGAAAACACTGGTGCAGCGCATGTACGACCACCTCGCCCAGGACGAGGAGAAGCGGGCGATGCTACAGATCCCCACGGGATCGGGCAAGACGCGGATCGCTGTCGAGGCAGGAGTCCGGGCGATGCGCGACGGCCTCCTCGACCGCCCGATCCTCTGGATCTCCCAGAGCCAGGAACTGGCGGAGCAGGCCATCGAGACCTGGGCCTACGTCTGGCAGACGGAGGGATCGGGGAAACCGCTACGAATCACCCGATTGTGGGGTGGAATGCCGGATGCCGTTCCCGTCTCCGACGGGCCGCAGGTGGTCGTCGCCCTCGACGACACCGCGGTGCTGAGGCTCCCGAAGGAGGACTACGCCTGGCTGCGTGACTGCGCCCTCGTCATCGTCGACGAGGCCCACTTCGCCGTACCGAAGACCTACACGCGCATCCTCGACGCTCTCGGTGTCGACCAGTACCGCACCTCGCGTCATCTGGTCGGTCTGACAGCAACAGCCTTCCGCGGCGACAGCGACGACGAGACGCGGACCCTGGCCTCCCGTTTCGGGCACAAGCGCCTCGACTTCGGCGTGTTCCAGGACGACGACGCCTACGGGCATCTGCAGTCCTTGGAGGTCCTGGCCGAGGTCGAGCACGAGGAGCTGCTCGGCGGCTCCTACGCGCTGGACCCGAAGCAGGTGGCCGAGATGCAGAGCACCCATGCGATGGCCCTGCCTGCGGACGTCGTCAGGCGCCTCGCCCAGGACGTCCCACGCACCCGGCGCATCGTGGACAGGATCGAGGAATTGCCCCCCGACTGGCCTGTCCTCGTCTTCGCCACCTCTGTGGAGCATGCTCAGGTCCTTGCCGCACTGTTGCAGGACCGTGGCATAACAGCGGCCTCGATCGACGGAAGGACACCGCCGAGCATCAGGCGACGCCGCATTGCCGCGTTCAAGGAGAACAGGATCAGGGTCCTGACCAACTACAAGGTACTGACTCAGGGATTCGACGCTCCTGCTGTCCGCGCCGTCGTGGTGGCCCGCCCCACGTTCAGCCCGAACACCTACATCCAGATGATCGGCCGAGGCTTGCGCGGCAAACTCAACGGTGGCAAGGAGTCCTGCCTGATCCTCAACGTGGCCGACAACATCGAGAACTTCGGTCGCGGGCTCGCCTACACGCGTATGGAGCATCTGTGGCACAGGAGGACCCCGTGACCGCATCCGCAGCGGTGGCAGATGAACCGACGGACGGCCAGCGCCGCATCATCGAGGAGCCTGCCGGACGCAAGGTGCTGGTTACCGCGGGCGCCGGAACCGGCAAGACCTTCACATTGGTCAGGAGGATAGAGCACCTCTCCTCGGAAGGTCTGGCCGGCGGAGACCTCCTGGTCCTGACCTTTTCGCGCGCTGCCTCGGCCGAGTTGCGCGAGCGACTGCGGTCCCTCGGCGGCAGGTCGCAACACGTGCGTGTCTCGACATTCGACGCCTGGGCCCTTGCGTTGCTCAGGGAGACCGCGAACGACGAGGCCTGGCACGCCTCTTCCTTCGACGAACGGATTCGTGCGGCCGTTCGACTCATCGAGGACGAGACGACGGCTCCCGAGTCGCTCGACGAGATTCGACACGTCATCGTTGACGAGGTCCAGGACCTTGTCGGCGATCGCCGGCGACTCGTGACGACCTTTCTGGAAGCCTACGAGTGCGGCTTCACCATTGTCGGCGACCCGGCCCAGGCCATCTACGGCTTTCAGGTCAAGGATCCGGAAGAGCGGGCCCACGAAACAGGCAGGTTCTTCTCCTGGCTCCGCACGCGGTTCGAGGGTGAACTCATCGAGTTCACCCTCTCCGAGAACTTCCGGGTCGCTTCCGACGAAGCGGGCTGCGCGCTCCCCTACGAGGCCGCGGTTCGCTCCTGCGTCACCTCCTCGGAAGCCGACACAGTGCACGAGCATCTGCGCACGGAGTTGGCCACCAGGCTGGAGTTCGGCGACCTGGAGGTCCCTTACGTGCGGGCCCACCTCTGCGACTCCGGCGTGACGACCGCCGTCCTGTGCCCCACCAACGGCGATGCGCTGCTGATCTCGCGCTGGTTGGCCGATCTGGGCATCGGCCACCGGGTCCGCAGAGGCGCCGGTGAACATGCCGTTCCCTCATGGGTCGCAGGGGTCGTGTCCCAGCTGTCGGACGCCGTCTCGGTCTCGGAGGACCGGTTCCTCGAAGCATGGGAGGCTCTGCAGCACGCGCCCGGCCCTGACCGAAGCCGAAGCGCGTGGCGGTTGCTTCTGCGGGCCGCGGGCGACCGGAGCGGACGTGTCGTCGAGGTGGGGCGGCTCCACGAAGCCGTCGCCCGTGGGAACCTGCCGGACAGCCTAGTGGCGCAGGAGGACGACGGTCTGCTCGTCTCGACGTTCCACCGCGTCAAGGGTCTCGAGTTCGACCGGGTGCTCGTCGTCGACCCGGGCCCACCGGACGACGGTCGCGAGCAGGTGGCTGCCGATCGCTGCGACACCGCCCGGGCCCTCTACGTGGCGATGACCCGGGCCCGTCACGAGTTCTACCGCCTGCAGCCGCCCGACGCATACCTCACCCGTTCCCGCGGAGTCCGACTGGTACGGAAGGTCAAGGGCACGGATCGATGGGGGCGGTACGGCTACAAGCGGAGTCATCGGTTGGGTCTTTCCGTCCTGGCCGGGGACGTCCATCGTGATCACCCGGCAGGGCTCGAACACGTCATTCGCGACCCCGGGCAGGTGCAGAAGTACCTGTCCTGCAAAGTCTTCCCGGGTGACGAGGTGGTCTGGACACGACTGGACGAGGTGGCCGAGACACACGAGAGCCGAACGGCTCCCGGTTACGCCCTGCTCCACGACGAACAAGTCGTCGGCGTCGCCTCTGAAGCCTTCCGTCGCGACCTCTACCGCTTCATGCAACAAGGGAAGTCACACCAGCCGGCGCAGTGGCCTCGCAACATCACCGGAACCCGGATCGATCTCGTCGAGACCGTTGCCGGCGAGGACGCCGCAGCCGTGCGCGCCGGTCTCGGCGCGCGCGGACTCTGGCTTGCACCGCGGCCGATCGGTATCGGCCGGTTCCACTACGACGGCAGGATCGAGGACGCATGACGGACGACCACGAGCAGCACTACGGCTTCCGCGAGCAGTTGGTCGGGCGATTGAAGTCGGACCTGCTCGGCCCGCACGGAGAACACGGCCAGGACGTCGAGCTCCTCGACGACTGGCCGGTCACCACCTACTCCACCGGGGTACTGTTTCCACGCGTCGTAGGCCCGACAGAATCGGAATGGTCCGATCTGGAAACCGCGGAGCAGGACCTCGACGATGCCGACTCCACTGTGGCGGTGAACGAGTCCCCCGATGCGGACATCGTGCTTACCAAGGTCAAGCGTCCCTCGGCGACCGGTCTCACCTTCGCCGTCGACCCGGCGCGCAGCCGCCACATACTCGTGCACGTGTCCGCGGCCGTGTACGAGCCGGTGGGGCCCTCGGGTGAACCTGTGGTACCCGAACGTGCCGAACAGGGCAGCACCGAAATACCCCAGGTGCGCTGGCGCCGCCGTCCCCTCCAGATCCCCCCTGCACCCGTTGACGTTCAGGGCCCACGCGCAGAAGAGGTGGAACTCGACAACGGCCTGAGCCTGCGCCTGCGCGTTCGTCCTCCTCGCGGGCCCCGAAACACGATCTCCGTGACCACCACCCTCGTGAACACCCACGCCGTGGAGCAGCAGGAGATCAAGGATCCGAAGTGCTTCTTCCAAGTGGGACTGCGGATCACGGTTCCCGACCGAAGCGCAGCGCTCGTGGAACGCCCGACGGTCCGCGAACTCGACGACGAGAGCCGGCTCACCCTGCTCCTTCACCGTCACGCACCCACATTCGCCGTCGGCCACGGCTGTGCGGTGGACTGGTCCTGGACCCCCTCGGCGGTCGGAGAGCCCGCGCGACATGAGACGCCCGCGGGAGTCAGCTCCGTGTGGACGGAACACGTACCCGTGAACGAGGTCTTGCTCGCCGACTCGAACTCCTCCGTACCCGGCACCCTCCTGAGCATGCAGTACCTCGCCACTGCACCGAAGCACGAACTGATCAACTCCCTACGCAAGTTCGTCTCGCTGTACAGGAACTGGATCGACGACCGTGTCGCGGACGCGGAGCTGCTGCGCGACGGAATCTACGGCGATCCCTCCTACGTGCACCTTGCCGAGGAGCAGCTGGAGCGCTGCCGTGTCGCCCAGCGGCGCATGAGCGCCGGTGTGGACCTCTTGGAGCGCGATCCCGATGCATTGGAGGCATTCCGTCTCGCCAACCGCGTCATGGCGCTCCAGCGCGGCAGAGGCCAGTGGATCAAGCGGGAGCGTGTGGGCGAACCCTCGCCCGAGGGCTCGTGGCGGCCGTTCCAGCTCGGGTTCATCCTGCTGTGTCTCAACGGCATGGTGGATCCGGCGCACTCCGACCGATCCGTCGCCGACCTCCTCTGGTTCCCGACCGGTGGTGGCAAGACGGAGGCCTACCTCGGGCTGATCGCCTTCGCCGTCTTCCACCGGCGTCTGCGCCACGGCGCAGCGGGTGGCGGCGTGAGCGTGCTCATGCGGTACACCTTGCGCCTGCTCACCCTCCAGCAGTTCGAGCGGGCAGCCCTGCTTATCTGCGCGATGGAGAGCGTACGTGCCGAGCAACCGAAACGCCTGGGGCAGGAACAGATCTCCATCGGCATGTGGGTGGGGAGGGCTGCCACACCCAACAATCTCAAGGATGCCGAGAAGGCGCTGAAGAAGCTCACGCGCGGGGAGAAGCTCCAGGAGGAGAACCCCGTCCAGCTCAAGGCCTGTCCCTGGTGCGGCACCTCCTTGTTGGTCCGCAACCATGAGGTCGACGTGCCCGGGAACCGCATGGTCATCCGCTGCGACGACCGCGCGTGCGACTTCTCCCCCGGGCTCCCTGTGCACGTCGTCGACACGGAGCTCTACCGAGTCCGACCCACGCTCGTCATCGCCACTGCTGACAAGTTCGCCCGTGTTGCCTGGCGTGAGGACGTCGCGGCGCTCTTCAACCTGGACAAGGGCCGGCTCTGGCAAAGCACCCCACCACCGGAGCTGGTGATTCAGGACGAACTTCACCTGATCTCCGGACCACTCGGAACCCTCGCCGGCCTCTACGAAGCGGCCGTGGACATCGCGTGCGCCCGCCCGAAGATCATCGCCTCCACGGCAACGATCCGGCGCGCCCAGGAGCAGGGACGAGCGCTGTTCGGGAGGGACGTGGCGCAGTTCCCACCGTCCGGCTTGGACGCCCGCGACTCGTGGTTCGCTGTCGAGGCCCCCAGGGAGCGGAAGCCGTCACGGCTCTACGTAGGTCTTCTCGCGCCCGGGCTCTCCCAGGCGACCCTCCTCATCCGCGCCTATGCGTCCCTCCTGCACAACGCAGGGCACCTCCGGTGTCCGGACCATGCGGTACGGGACACCTACTGGACGCTGCTGGGGTACTTCAACAGCCTGCGACTGCTCGGTGCTGCCGAGCTGCAGGTGAACGCGGACGTCAACGAACGCCTCAGGGCACTGGCCGCGCGTGACGATGTGGAACCTCGGCAGGTCGTCCCGACCGAGATCACCAGCCGCGTCCCGTCCAGTGACCTTCCAGGGCTCCTCGGCGCCCTCGGACAATCCCTTGGGACCGGGTCTGCTCTGGACGTGCCGCTGGCAACCAACATCATCTCCGTCGGTGTCGACTTCGACCGCCTCGGCCTGATGGCCGTGACCGGGCAGCCACAGACAACTGCCGAGTACATCCAGGCCACCAGCCGTGTCGGCCGCGCCCACCCCGGTCTCGTCGTGACCCTGTTCAACGCGGCCCGATCCAGGGACCTCTCCCATTACGAGAACTTCGTCGGCTACCACTCGGCTCTCTACCGGCAGGTCGAATCGACCAGCGTTACCCCCTTCGCGGCGCGCGCCCGTGACAAGGCTCTCCATGCCGCGTTCCTCGGACTTGCCCGCCTCCTCCACCCGGAGATCCGCGCGAACGCCGACGCCAAGGACGTGAACAGCTTCGGTCAGCAACTGGCCTCGGCCCGCGAGCAGTTGGTGCACCGTATCCGACAGGTCTCACCTGCCGAGGCCGAGCACGCAGACGCGGAGATCCGTGCTTTCGTCGACCACTGGCATCAACTCGTGGAGACCAACGAGGAGCTGAAGTACGAGGCCGATTTCGAGTTCAAGGCCGACCCTCACCGCAGGCCGGACCTGGCCCTGCTCCGCACCCACGTGGACCACGACCTCACCGAGGCCCGCCCCACCTTGTGGAGCCTGCGCGATGTCGACGTCGAGTCCCACCTGTACCTGGAGAGCTGACATGCCTCGCAGAACCAAATCCGGCACCACCGGGACCGACGACGCCCGCAAACGCCCGTCCGTCGGCTCCGTCCGGCGTGCCCAGCAGATCACCACGTACGGCGTGGGTGGCCTGCTCGCTGTCGCCGACCAGTCGTACATCGTCAGCGGGCTGGACACCTGGGACGTCACGGGCGAGGCCGATCTCCGGGATCAGCGCTTGGAACCGATGCTGCAGGTCAGCGGGTTCCGCCGCCCGCCCGCAGCCCGCGTCCCCACGGGACGCGGCGTCCGCGTGCGTCGTTTTCCCGACACGTACTCGTGCCCTGAATGCAAGGCCCTCAAGGCATTCCGCCACCTCAGCGCAGGGCCGGACAGCAATCGTTGTGCCCGGTGCTCGACCCTGCTGGTGCCCTCGCGCTTCATGGTGGCCTGCGAGGACGGACACCTCGACGAATTTCCCTACTGGGCTTGGGTCCACGCCGACCCGGAGCGCAAGAGCGGTGCCCCCACCTCGTGCTCGCGGGCCACCGCTGAACTGACTCTGGAGACCGACGGCCGCACGTCCAGTCTCCGCAGCGTCGTGATCATCTGCAGCTGTGGGAAGAAGGCATCGATGGACGGTGCCTTCGGTGAGAAGGCCCTCGTCCGCCGGGGCCTTCGCTGCCACGGTACCCGCCCATGGCTGGGGCGCGACGCAGCGGAGCGCGATTGCAGTCGGCCTCCGCAAACCCTCCAGCGAGGATCCTCGGCAGCCTGGTTCGCCGAACTGCGCTCGGCTTTGTCGATCCCCCCGTGGCACACGGAGCTGATGGAGCTCGTCGAGGCAGACCGCAAACACCTCGTCGGCAAGAGCGACGAGCGCATCGCGGAGTTCGCAGAGGACGAAGGCTGGCTGAGGCCCGGCGGATACTCCCTTTCACAGGTGCTGCGCACGGTCCGAACGCTTGAGAACGCAAACCGGCCCGAGCCCACGCCCGACGACGAGGACGAGATCCGGTTCGCCGCCGGCGAGTTGCTCCGGCAGGAGGAGTACGAACAGCTCTGCAAGGTCACCGAGGACACGCCCGAGAACAAGCATTTCGTCTGTGAGCCCCCCAAAGACCGCGGCCTGTCCGACATTCCAGGCGTCGACCATGTGATGCAGGTCAAACGCCTCCGCGAGGTTCGGGCCCTGACCGGCTTCACCCGCATCCGCCCTTCGCAGGGCTCGAAGGCCGACCGGGCTCGTGTTGGCAGTCTGAGCAAGAATCCGGACCTCGGCTGGCTCCCGGCGATCGATGTCGTCGGCGAGGGCGTCTTCCTCACCCTGGAGCAGACGCGACTCCGGCAATGGGAGTCGGCGGTGCACCCCACCGAATCCGACCGGGTCCGGCGCATGCGGGCCGCTCACGAGGCCATGCTCCGGGATCAGGGGTGGGAGAAGCCCCACTCGCCGCTGACGTCACGATTCGTCCTTCTTCACACGCTCGCTCACGTGCTGATCAACGAATGGAGCCTCGACTGCGGCTATCCCGCGGCATCCCTGCGGGAACGGCTGTACGTCAACGACGAGATGTGCGGTGTCCTCCTCTACACCGCGACGAGCGACTCGGCAGGCAGCCTGGGCGGCATCGTCGCGCGAGGGGAGATCGCGCAGCTGTCCAGGAGCCTCTTGTCCGCCCTGGAACGTGCTTCCTGGTGTTCGTCCGACCCACTGTGCATGGAGGCCGACGCCAACGGTGTCAACGGGCTCAACCTTGCGGCGTGTCACGCATGTGTCCTGCTGCCCGAGACCAGCTGCGAGATGAACAACACGTTCCTCGATCGTGCGCACCTTGTCGGGGCGCACGACGAGGGCTTCCCCGGCTATTTCGACCCGTGGTCCACCTTGGGCGGATGAACCCCGCCCTCGCGCTCATCCGCGTCCTGCGCAACGCCGACGGCGCGGGTCCTGCACCCGGACGCATGACGTCGTGGCGCTGCCTACGCGGGTGGAACCACGCAGACGGAGAAGCAGGGCAGGCCTCCCTCTCCGATGGAGAACTAATCCGCCTCTGACCGACGCCAGGTCAGAGGCCTCTCCAGCGCACTGTTCAGTTGGGCGTCGAGGCCCAACGCTGCGGCAAGGATGTGCATGCCGAAGCGCGGCGGAACAGCGTTGCCGATCTGTTGTGCGATGACGCTGCGCGCGCCGGGTGCGCTTCCGTCGTCGCCGTTACGGCGTCGCCACGGATAGTCCGCCGGGAAGGTCTGCAGCTGTCCCAGCTCGGCCAAGCCGAATTCGCCGAGCTTGTGTTCACCCCATACCAGTTTGTTCCGCGACCCCTTGCCAGTGACCGTGGCCGACGGCTGATCGTGACGTCGCCGCCCCCGGGCCTTGGGATCGCCCCCTGTGCCGTAGTTGGACACCACCTCGAACGGACCTCGGCGAGCCAGCACCATGTCCATGGTGACCCATTCCTTGAGCGCCGGATCACCGGCGTCACGAGGAATGCTTCTCCTGTAGGGCCGGTGGGTGGGCTCGGGCAGCTTCGGCTGCTCCGGTAGGAGTGCTCCCGGTCCGTTCCAGCGCGCGATCATGATCGCCCTGCGGCGCGTCTGCGGCACGCCGTACTGCTCGGTTCGCAGTATGTCCGGCTCGGCAACGCTGTAGCCCTTGTCCGAGAGAATACCGGCGAACACCTTCCATACCGGAAGCACGGCCGGTACTTGCTCGAGAACGATCGCCTGGTAGGGCTGCCTGCCTCTGAGCAACGCCTCAAGAACCCACCGAAGGGGCTCGAGCACCAAGCCGGTGCGCTCGTCACTCAGGTGTTTCAGTTCCTCGCCGATCGATGCGAAGTCTTCGACGATCTCGACTTCGGCGTACCGTTCGGCGAACTTCGTCACCTCGTGCAGCGCAGCACGCCCCTCCCCGTTGCCGGCTACAGTGAAGGTCTGGCAGGGCGGGCCGCCGACGAGTACGTTCGCCTCGGAATAGTCCTCGGGCCCGAGTTCCCGCACGTCCCCGCAGTGTGTGGGTAGATCCGCGGCAACGCGAGTGGCGCACGCATCCTGGTCCCACTCGATCCCTTCGACAACCTCGATGCCCAGGTTTCGAGCGGCCACGTCGAATCCGCCTGGGCCGGCGAAGAGATCGAGGATCTTGAAGGTGTCGGACACGCGCAATCCTTGCAGGGCGAGGAGGGGACAGGCTGGCTTTCCTCGCCGCTCCCCAGGTCAGGGCATGGAACAGCCCCCATCGTAGCCGGCAAGGCGCCCCATGAGAGCCGCCTTCGACTGCCTGGCACAAGACGAACCGGTGGCAGCCAGCGGCCCGACACTCTGCGCATGGCCGTGGAGATCGCAGCCCGGCAGAAAATGAGATCGAGTCTCAGCATGCGGACTCTCTTTCTCCACCGGGATCCAGAACATCGGGTCCGCGGTTCTTCACCAGTGGTTTGAGCAGCAGAGTCGCCCTGGCGCTGGGGCGGAGGTCGCTAGTGCCGTATCAGGCAACGTTCGCCCTGCCGTGGTGTGACGCGCCGCCCGGTTCCGTTCTGAGCGACGCGTGACCGTCATTCTGTGTGGGTGGCAGAACGAGTACGTGTGCGTGAAACCAACAATGACGAGGGCAAACGACTGCTGCGGATCATCCGTAGGGGCACCGGGTCGGTGGTGACCTGGCGGCGGGCCCAGATGGTGCTGCTGTCCACACAGGGCATGGCGGTAGCGAAGATCGCTGAGGTGTCGTTCACCAGCGCCGACCGGGTCCGAGACGTGATCCACAACTTCAATGTCGATGGCTTCGACTCGCTGTACCCGAAATACAAGGGCGGCCAGCCCAGGACCTTCACGCTACCCGAGCGCCGCGAGATCAAGAAGATCGCCAAGTCCAAGCCGACCGAGCACGACCTGCCGTTCTCCACCTGGAGCCTGACCAAGCTGGCGGACTTCCTGGTCGCCGAGGGGGTGGTCGACGACATCAGCCACGAGGGCCTTCGGGCCCTGCTCCGCGAGGAGGGCGTCTCCTTTCAACGCCTGAAGACCTGGAAAACCTCCCGTGATCCGGACTACGCGACCAAGAAGGCCCGCGTCGAGCACCTCTATGCGATCGCTGACGGCGAGGTCATACCCGAGGAGGGCGAGCCCGAAATCATCTTCTGCCTGGACGAGTTCGGGCCGCTCAACCTGATCCCCCACCCCGGGCGGCAGTGGGCCGACCGCGGCGGCAGGCACAAGGACCCCGACCGTGAGCCACGCCGACGGCGCAGGGCGACCTACCACCGATACGGCGGAGTACGGCACCTGTTCGCCGCCCTGGACCTGGCCAAGGACAAGCTCTACGGCCACATCAAGCCGGTCAAGAAGCGCACTCAATTCCTGGAGTTCTGCCGCTACCTGCGCACGCTCTACCCAACGGAGGTGCGGATCGCCATCGTCTGTGACAATTTCTCCCCGCACCTGACCACGAAGAAGTGCCAGCGGGTCGGCACCTGGGCGGCGGCGAACAACGTCGAAATCGCCTACACCCCGACGAACTCCTCCTGGTTGCACCGGATCGAGGCCCAGTTCACGGCCCTGCGCTACTTCACGCTCGACGGCACGGACCACGCTGACCACAAGGAACAGGGCAGCATGATCCGCCGCTACGTCATCTGGCGAAACCGCCACGCCGACGACCGGCGCCTACGCGCCGTCGTCGACCAGACACTGCCTGATCCGGAAGCGCTATACGCCGGTGGTGCCGTCGATGCGTTCCCGGATCAGGTCGGCGTGGCCGTTGTGGCGGGCGTACTCCTCGATCATGTGGACGTAGATCCAGCGGAGGCTGACGTCCTGCTCCATGAAGCGGCCGGTGTCGGTCAGAGCGCGGCGCAGTGCTCGCGGGCGCGGGTCGTCGGCGTTCAGGGGCGGCATTCCGTCCCACAGGATGTTGCGTTTCTTGCTGCCCCTCGCCTCGGGGTCATAGGGCGTGACCAGGCGTGTCGCGCCCGGCGGGCGGTCTTTTGGGTCCCGCCGCCGCACCTCGCCCCCGGTCAGGTGGAAGTGCTGGACCCACATCTGCCGCAGGATCTGGACCTGCTCAAGCTCCCGCAGTCCGGCCGGTGCCCCGGGTGAGAAGACGGCCTCAAGCAGCCGCATGCCGTCCGTCCCGATCCGCCGGCCGACCTCCTCCCGTTTGGTGCGGGCCTGCGGGAACCGGGAGTCCTCGGCCCGGGTGGCGTAATGCCTGAACCAGTCCGACTCGGCGACTTCCACCAGCCAGTCGGGGGCGGCCTGTGCGAGCGCGTTCAACGCCGAGCGGAGCGTCTCCGCGACCATCTCCAGCCAGCACAGTTCCCGGGCCGCGGACTGCACATGCGTGGAGTCGGTCCGGGCCCGGCCTGACGTCTTCAGCAGGCCTTTGTCCCGGGCCGCGGCCAGGATGCCGTCCAGCACCATCCGCCCGGCGTCCGCTTCGACGAGGCGGTCCCTGAACTCCGACAGCACCGAGAAGTCGAAGCCCGGATCAGCCAGTTCCAGCGCGAGGGCGTATTTGAAGTCGATCCTTGCCCGCACTGCCTCGGCGGCCTGCCGGTCGGTGAGCCCCTCGACGAACTGCAACACCAGCACCAATGCCAGCCGCCCCGGTGACCAGGCAGGCTTCCCCCGTGCCGGGAACAGTCCCGCGAACTCCTCGTCGCTGAACAACGGCCCCAGCTCGTCCCGCACCCGGATCGCCAGACTCCCTTTCGGGAACGCCGCCCGCGCTACCCGCACCGTCTCCACCGGAATCTCCGCCGGCCCGCTCGGTTGCATAGACATCGACACCCGCCCCATACGACAACGTCGGCTCCCAAGACCACAACCGGGTCTTGGGAGCCGAAGTCACGCACGGCCCCGAATTAACCAACAGCGTCCGGGTAGAGGTCGCCGCCCTGTTCAAGGTGTCGGTCAGGGCCGTGGACAACTGGTGGACGAGGTGGCAGGCCGGCGGCCGGGACGCGCTGTTGTCCCGTCCTCGGGGCCGCCGCGTAGGGGAACACCTGGTCCTGTCCGAGGCCGAGCAGGCCGCTGTGCGGCAGGCCGTTCTCGATCACATGCCCTGTGACCTGGGGCTTTCCGGCCAGCTGTGGACGCGGCGACTGATAGGCGAGCTGATCTTCAAGCTGTACCGGGTCCGGTTCACCGAGCCCGGGGTTGGCAAATACCTCAAGCGGTGGAGGCTGACGTTCCAGCGCCCGGACAAGCGGGCCGTCGAGCAGGACGCGGAAGTGGTCCGCCTCTGGCGCGAGGAGACCTGGCCAGCGATCCGGGCCCGGGCGAAGGCGGACAACGGTGAAGTCCTTTTCGCCGACCAGGTCGGCATCCGCTCGGACCAGGTCACCGGCCGCACCTGGGGTGAGCAGGGGAAGACTCCGGTTGTCCGCCGCACCGGGAACCGGTTCTCCGTGAACGCGATGTCCGCGATCAGCACCAAGGGGCGGATGCACTTCATGGTCTTCACCGAGTCCTTCGACGCGAACGTCATGTGCCGCTTCCTGGACCGGCTCGTCGGGCACTTCGACCGCAAGGTCCACCTGGTCGTCGACCGGCACTCGGCCCACCGTTCGAAGGTCGTCCGGGCCTGGCTCGCCGACCACGCCTACGAGATCGAGCTGCACTTCCTGCCCTCGTACTCACCCGAGCTGAATCCCGACGAGCTGGTCAACGCCGACCTCAAGCGCAGCCTGCCCCACACCCACCGTGCCAGGAACCAGAACGAACTCGCCGCCGAAACCCGCCGGTTCTTCCACCGTCGACAGCGGCAGCCCCACGCCGTCACCGGCTACTTCAAAGCCCCGCACGTCCGCTACATCCTCGACGAGTGAACCCCACGAGTTTCTGATCAATTAAACCTGGACTCGCGGCGGGAAACCATGAGTCCATGGGATCCGCGCGGGCCGGATCGGCTTGTCGGGGAAGCGGAGGAGGCCGTCCATGTCCAGGCGTCGCATACGGATTCCGAGTGGCCGGCTGTGCGCGGGCGTCGTGGTCGGGGTTGCTATGGGGCTGCTGACGCTGTGGCTGCTCATGCTCCTCGGGCGCGCCCTCTACACCAGGAGCGGCGCGTGGGGGTTCCTCCTGGTCGCGGGGGCCGGCATCGTCGTGGGCTGTGCCGTCGCGTTCGCGCGCAGGGGCGCCGAGATCGGGGCCTCGTGGGGACTGCTGGCCGCGATCGCGGCCATGTTCTTCTGCGCGATGCACATGGAGTACCTCGCTTCCAACGCCCTGCACGACCGGGGCCGGGAGGTCTACGGCCTCATACAGAAGGAGACCGGCTACACCATGCCCAACCCGAGCGACGGCAGCCCCGGTGTGTACACCTACGCCGTCTCCTCCCCGGGAAACCCCCGACAGCGTGATCTGTCCGTCACGGCAAGAGAGTTGGAGGTCGGCAAGGAGTACCTGATGACCATCGACCCGCAGAGCAAAGTGCGCCCTGCCCTCGGCCCGAGGCCCGGCACGGACGTCGCTGACCTCGTCTGGCAGATCATCTGCGCGGTCTTCATCATGTTCTTCTGGCTCGCCGCCGCCGTCGTGGGCTTCGAGCCGGACGAATTCGTCTGGTGACGCGCATGGGCACGGGCGGCGAACCGTGGACGCTCGCCCCGGTCGGTCACCCGGTCGTCCCGGCGCTGTCGAGCTGCACTTCCTACCTTCGTACTCGCCCGAGCTCAACCCTGACGAGCTGGTCAACGCGGACCTCAAGCACAGCCTGCCCAGGCAGCACCGAGGCCGCGATCAGGTCGAACTCGCCGCCGAGACCTGTCGATTCTTCCGCCGACGCCGGCGCCGGCCCCACATCGTCCGCAACTACTTCGGCGGCCCGCACGTCCGCTACGTCCTGGACGAGAACCCCATGAGTTTCTGATCAATAAGCCTAGCTAGATCCCGAATGTGGTCTAACATCGAGGCATGTCACAAGAGGCGCTGGCGATTATTCTACGTTCGGTCGCTAAGCGAATGAGGGCCGATTTCGACCAGTCGAAAGTTTTCAACCACAACGGTGAAGCAGGAACTTCGAGAGAGGTTTTGGTTCGCGACTTTCTTTCATCCTGCTTGCCAGCGCACGTGCAAGCAATCCATAACGCGGAGATCATTGCAAGCGACGGTGGCGTGTCGCGACAGTGTGACGTTGTAATTGTTAATCGGGAGACGCCCCCTCTCACGTCGCTGGATGGATATCGAGTAATTCCCAACGAGTGCATCTACGGGCTGGTCGAAGTGAAGACCAACTTGACCCGCAAAGATCTTCTAGACTCCTGCGAAAAGATCGGAAATGCTCGGCGACTGAGCAAGACCGCATATCGTAGGGTGCCGGGCCCTATCACGCGAACAACAAGCGCCTATGGCCGCACTTACGACCATTTCCCAACTTCCGGAATCGTGGTCGCATTTGACGGGTTGAATCTGCGAACCCTGGGTGATCACCTTGTTGAGTGGTGCAAGGGACGCCCTGTTTGGGAGTGGCCAGACAGTATCTGGGTCCTTGGGAAGGGGGCGCTTCAGTGGAGGAATGCAATGAGTGGGTTGCTGGATCGGACGCCTTCACCCGGGGCTAACCTAGTACAGGTAGACGCCCCAGAGGGTGAAGATGTCCTACTGTCTCTTGCGCTCCATCTGAACATCCACTTTTCCGAAGCGTGGATGCATCCGCTTGACCTGGTGCCCTACGCTGGTAAGTCTGTGCTGGGCACAGCGGTTAGGGAATGGACTGTCCTGTAATGGGTCGGTTCTCGTGAAGACAGCGACTCGCTTATAGCGATCTCTCGAAATCTCCATTCTTAGTGCGATAGACCAGCGACGTCTCATGGTCCTTCAGTAGTGCCTCGATGTCCCTATCAGGGCGTCCAGGCAGAAGGACTACGGTGGCGGGCCCATGTTGACGGTCGCGCTGCCTGACATACCTGCGATAGTCCAGGAGTCGCCCAAGGGCTGTCCTCACAGAATCACGGTCGCTCGCTCCTTGTGCCTCGTACAGAACGTGGTCTGTTGCATCGAACAGGTCAGTTCGTAGTGTCGAAGTCTTTCCTCTAAGTTTGATTTGAAAAGATCCGACTGTGTGGCCCCGTGATTCGAGATGGGCCGCGTAGGACTCGATGAGTAGCGCCTTCTTCTGGCGAACGGTAGTTGCCGCTGATGCCGTCCTCGGGAACTCAGGCGTGTGCACCTTGCCGACTTGTACGAGTTTTCCTTTTGCTGCCGCGGTCAGCATCGCCGATGTATTAGCGCTCCACAGGTCAGGGGCCACGAAAGTACTCTTTGTGACTGCCGCACTTTGCAGCATGTCAATCGTCACAGCGCGCGGAACGAATTCCGCTGTGGTGTCGGGGGCGGGAGTGAGTACGTCAGTCTGTGATCTCTCGAATTGCCCGTAAGGTCGCAGGCGGAAGACGATGGTGGTGCGCTTCTTGCCATTTACATCGAGACCCTGGCGAGGGACGAACGGTAGTTCGTCATCCACGGCAAACATCCCAATATAGCGATGGGTCTTTGTGTTGGTCCCGGAGACTTTTCCTACGCGAACGAAGAGGTGAAGCATGCGCCCTTGCTGAGAATGGCGAAGTACGGCTCGGTTTCCGCTCCCTCGAGCCCCCGCGAAAGTCTGGTCTCCATTTGATCCGGCGCCCGTGTATTCATAGATCGGCCCCTGACTGTCTTCTTCGACAAGCCACCCATCCTGGTAACCCCAGACTGCCGCCTCTTCTGGATCAGAGAAGAGGGTCACACTTCGTTTTTCGATAGAGGGAGCAATCCCGCGTTGCGGACTTCCGCCGAAAACCGCGTGAATCTCGGCGCGAGTTCGGATTTGTCCGGGAAGGATCACGTGACCGTCAGTCATCCCGCCAGCTTAGATCTTGGCAGTGACAGCCTGCCTGCGTTTGCGATGGTGGCAGGTTGCTAGCGCAGTTCGCCTCTCGCGCAGGCCAGCGCGCGGGACTGCTGCATGATTCCGTGAGCCACAGCCGGGTCGACCCGTCCGCGGTGAAGGTCAGCCGCACCAGGTCATCGTGGACCGGCTGTCCGGCCTTGGCGTTCTCGCCACGACCCCTTCGCTTGCCGAAGGCACTGCATCAGCCGTTGTCCCGGCAGATCCGCCAGGCGGACCGCTCGGCCATCACCTCACCGGCCGCGCGGGCCTCGTCGAGAAGGAAGCGGTGTCCGAACTCGGGGTCGTCGCGGTGCACGTCGAACAGAGCGTTGGCCCGGTGGGCCTCGGTCAGCTCCGCGTCGGTGACCGGAGAGGCCAGCCACCGGTAGCAGGGCTGGCGCGCTAGCCCGAGCACCCGGCACGTCACCGCCACCGGCGCCCCGTCAAGGGGCATCGGTGGCGGCCAGCTCGCGGACGAGCGGGTACATCATTTTGCCAGCAGGTTCGCCTGCGACAAATACGCCGCAGCCCTGCGCAGCACCTCGTTCTCCTGCTCCAGCAGCCGGATCCGCTTGCCGGCCTCGCGCAGCTCGGCCGATTCACCCGACGCCGTCGCGGGCCTGGCGCCCTCATCAGTCTCGGAGCGGCGTATCCACTTCGACAACGTGATCGGATGGACGCCGAAGTCAGCGGCGATCTGTTCCAGCGTGACGCCGGGCTCGCGGTTGCGCGTGACCCGCACGACATCCTCGCGGAACTCCTTTACGGCTGAACAGAATTCCCGCCTCGAAACACTAGCTGCGCAACGCCGCCGCGATGGCCCTTCCCACTGCAGCGGCCAGGGGCGGGGGCATGGCGTGACCGACCTGACGGTATCTGGAGGTCTTGCCACCGAAGAAGCGCCAGTCCTCCGGGATCGCCTGGATCAGCGCAGCCTGGTCGACCGTGAGCTTCGGTTGTTCATCGGCGGGGAAGCCGATATCCGGTGGGGCGTCGGCGAGGCTGTTGCCGTTCACACCGAGCGCGGCCCACGCCTTCTTGCTTCCGGTCGGCCCCAGGTCGGCCCCACCGCGCCGGTCGGAGCCTCCGACGAGAGCGGGACCAATGCGGTCGGCTCCCTTGATCCAGTGTTCTGCACCGGTCCAGCCGTTTGCGGACATGGAAGGGCCGAGTACCTGACCGACGGTGGGTGGCGGCAGCTTCTCGGGCTCGGGCCAGGAGAAGCGGGAGAAGTAAGGTTCCCGGAGGGCGACGAGGAAGCCGCTCCTGCGGTTCTGGGGTACGCCGAAGTCCGCCGCGTTCAGCACCTTCCAGGCCGAGCGGAACCCCGCTTCCCGGAGCTCGACCTCGATCCACGAGCGGTCGGCGTCGAAGTCCGGGCTCTCGACAAGGTCAGGGACGTTCTCCAGCAGCACTGCCTTGGGCTTGATGTCCCGTGCCAGGGCTATCGCGGCCCTGAGGACCTTGCGCTCCTCCGTGTCCTCGGCCCGAGCGACGGTCGCCATGGACTTCACACGTGGGAGGCCGGCGCTGAGAAGGTCGACTCCGATCGTCTCCGGACGCTGGTCGGGCCGGAACTGCACGATGTCCATGCAAACGACGTCCCATCCCGGCCGGTTGAGGTCAATGGTGAAGCAGGCATCAGCCTTGCTGTCGATGAGCAATACCGGGTTGAAGCCGGCCCGCTCGAGGCCCAAGGCCTGCGCTCCTGCGCCGGCACAGATCTCGAGCGATGTGAACTGCCTTGCGTCGAGCGGTAGTACAGATGGAGCAGTGCGGAGGGTGAGTTGCTCGGCCTCCTGTCGCGTGGATGCTGACGGTTCGCGGGCAGCAGCGGGGCGGACCGTTCCCTGCCCGAGGAGAGCGCCCTCGGCGAGGCGTTGAACGTCGACGGATTCCTGGGCGACGGCGCGCAGTTCGTCGTCCAGGGCGTCCTCCTCGATGCCGTCGAAGAGGACGAAGGGGGCGAGGCGGAGCAGTCGTTTGAGGAAGTCGCGAAGGGTCTCACGTTCGCTGAGTCCAGTGAGGTCGAGATCCTTCCAGACACGGAGGATGGCCCGGACCAGGTGGGGGCTGCCGCCGAGGGCGGCCCGACGGGCGTAGATCTGGTCGAAGGCGGCCTCACCGAGGATCTTGAGGGCGCTGTAGGGCTCGGGGTCGTCGGAGGACCGTACGAGCTGGGCGCGCCACCACAGTCGGCCGAAGACGTGGCGGGTGAGGTCGGTGCCGAGGATACGGTCCTTGGGCGGTCGGGGGTAGCGCCAGAAGGCGACGTCCGGGATCAGGACGAGGGCGAGGAAGGCCCAGACGTCGCGGGAGGCGGCCTCGGCCGGCACCATACCCATCTCGGCATGCAGCAGGGCGGCGACCTGGAGGTCGAACTCGGCGTTGCGGGCGCGGTCGGAGTCGTCGGGGAATCCTGCGCGCTCGGCGAGGTCGACGACGCCGGTGCGCAGTTCCCGGAGCTGCTGGGCAGAAACCCGGTCCCCGCCGGTGGCCACGTAGACCGCCGATTCGTGGGACAGGGCGACGCGACCGGCAAGCTCGGCGACGGCGAGGTGTCGGTACTCCTCGAAGAGTGGTCTCGCCTGCTCGGCGAGCAGGCGCGGATAGAGAAAGCTCATCGGGACACCTCGAAGATCTTGACCGCTGCCTGCACATCGGAGGCGAACAGAGCGGGTGACCTACGTTGGCGCAGGCGGATGTCGGTGATCGGCTGTCCCGGGAACAGCTGATGGAAGAGATTCAGCAGGGTGGCGCCGAGTGAACCGTCGGGGAAGTCGGCGTCCTCCGTGAAGTCGTCGTGACCGAGGGCGTGTTCGACCATGATCCGGGCGGCGTCGGCGTACACCGCGGAGAGCACGAGTCGGTCGATCGGACGGGGCTTGGCCGCGTTCTCGAATGCAGTGGCGGTCACAGAGTTCCGCTCGTTGACCAGCAGGAGCAGGGATCCCATGGTGGCGCTGTCCAGACCGCCACTGATCTGCAGGTGCCAAGCAGCGTTGTCGGGGAAGGAGGTCAGAGCGAAGTCGATCACGGCCATGGGGAACTGGGGTGCGTCCCCCTGGAGACGCAGCGACTCCCGGTCGCTCCAAAGCACGGAGCCGGCCCGACGGGGTGAGGACGGGCGGGCGTCGCGGCGGCGCTCGGCCAGGACGAGAGCGGTGTCGAGGAGGAGGAGACCGCCCAGGTCGGCTCCGCGCAGCAGGACGTCGATTTCCGCGGTGATCGTGCCATCGTCGGTCAGGCGTGCGTGGTTCGCCGGCCCACTGAGGTTGGACCCGGTGGCTGTCCACACGACGGCAAGGGCGAGTGCCGCGTCCGCTGGGAGGCCGGACTGCGCGCGGGCCCGGTCCAGGTCGACGCGGACGGTCCTGCGTAGATGCAGGTCCATGTGGTAGTCCCAGTCCGGCAGGGCCCCGGGCATGGCGACCTCGCCGTCCTCGGTCACGAGCAGCCATGGCTCGGCGGCAACGACGTCCTCGGAAGGGGAGCGGTACGGAAGTACGCGCCGGGTCACTGGCTGCTCACCGTCCCGACCTTGATGTCGATCTCGGTCATGGTGTCCGGTGCCGGACGTACGAGGACGCGCCAGAGGGAATCCCCGCCCTCGATCTCGCACGACTCGGTCGTGTGGAGGTCACCGGCATCGTCCTCCCAGCCGACGAGAGCGGGCATGCTCGCGCCCATGGGTGGATCCGTCTCGCGGCCGTTGGCACCGGGGAGTGTTACAGCGAGTTCGATCCGGACTCGCTGAGGTCCGGGGACGGGGAGCCGGAATTCCTGGACGAGCACCGTGTCGTCGTCCCGGTCGTCGTAGTAGGGCTCTCCGACGTACTGGACGCGTGGCCGTCGACGTGCCGTGCGGGCGGCACCGTTCGTCCATGCATCGGTGAACGAGTGCTGGTCGTCGGTGGAATCACCAGGCCTGGTTGTTTCAGCGCCGGCGGTCCGATCGGTAGCCAGTGCACCGTTCGCCGTGGGCCGGCCCGAGGTGGCGCCGCCTGAGCTCTGCTGCTCGTCGTTGAGGTCCTGAGGGCGGGCACGTACGGCCGTGCTGCCGGGCTTGGCGTAGGCGGTGGCCCCGCCGATTCCCCAGGCTCCGCCCACAAGCCCGGAGAAGAGGGAGCTGGCCGCGCCGAGCGCCACGTGGCTGGCGCCGGGACGAGCGACACCCCCGAGCGAGAGCAAACCTTCCAGCGCTTCGTCGATGCGCCGGAATGTCGTGTGCACGAAGGTGCTCTCCGGCCTGTCGAGTGACTGCGGGTGCCAGGCGTCGTGCGTGGGCGGCTCGGCCTTGGCGTAGATCTCGTCCATGGCCTCGTCCGCGCGGAAGACTCCGGCGTAGCCCTGACTGGCGCTCGGCGGCTTCGGTCCGGGCCGGTAGGTGACGACGAGCTCCGCGGGGCGCATCAGGCACACGTGATGGACGAGGTCCTCGATGTCGAGGATCCGCGAGGCGCGGGTCGGTTCCAAGGGCGGCATGATCCGCCTGACCAGTCCGAGGCGCCCGAGATGGCGCTTCGGCTTGAAGCACTGGAGGTCGCTGCCGGCCGGCCCGGTCATCGTCTCGTAGGCCGCGACGAACATGTTGAGCGGCCGGGTCTCCCTGGGGTCCGGCACGTGGTGTTCGATGCCGTCACAGGTAACGGTGAAGCGCATGGCGGGAGGCTTGCCGTCAGTGGAGATCATCTTGGGCCAGAGGTGCCAGGCAATGGTCTCGGCCAGGTAGTCGGCTGCCGCGGCGGGCTCGAGTTCGTCCAGGTTCGGGTCGACGACGGCGATGGTCGTCCCGGTCTCGTCGGGTCCGAAGGGCCTGAGTCCCAGGCGCCGCGCTGCGGTCTCCGCCTGCTGGCCGACCAAGGGTTCGACGACGTTGCCGGAGGTGTCACCCCACCAGTGGCGGCCGGTGTAGCGGCGATCGCCCTGCGGCTCAGCGGCAACATAGCTCTTCCAGAGGGTGCAGCCGATGAGCCGGGTCTCGTGGCCGCCCTGCGGCGTCCGGCAGCGGGAGTGCACGAGGATCGTTCCGGGCCTGGACAGAAGGTAGAAGATGCCCTTGCCGAAGCCGTAGGTTCCGCCGCCCATCGCAGTGTCGCGCGGTTCTCCGATGTTTCGGATGAAGGACACGAAGTCGCGGTCGGGGCCAAGGGCGTTGTCCGCGCGGGTGGGACCTCCCAGTCCTCGGGTGCCGCGGTCGGAAACGGCCAGGACCCGGACCGGGCCTCGCTTGAGCGTCTCGCGCAGCGGAAAGTGCTCCGGCCCCGCGGGGGCGCCCTCGAGGAGCGGTTCGCGCCATGCGGCGGCGTGTGCCGGGCCGACCGTCCACAAATCCATGCGGTAGTCGATCGGGCCGGGTGATGGCGTGAGTCGGGCATCCCAGCTGTTCTGGGCGGACTCGCGCACCAGAATGGTGAGCAGGTCGAGCTCGGGGCGTCCGAGCTGGTTGCGGATGCCCTCGGCCGCGCTCGCGCCTTCCGGCGGATAGGGCTGGGAGAACCAGCGGGGCTCCGTCACACGGGCTCCTGGATCATGCTGTCGATCATCTGGGAAACCTGGTCGGGCGGAAGGGGGGCGGGGATCTCGCCGGACAGGTCGATGGTGTAGTCGACGTCCAGTACCGACACCGGGATGCCTGCCGCGGTGAGGGCCCGGGCCGTCAGTCCGGGGAAGTGGGCGTCGACGCCGTACCACCTCTCCTCGGCGATCGCGAACCGCACGTCCTGGTAGTGGTCGGCATCGGCAGGGTGGTAGCCGGCCCGCGCGAGCAGGTCGAGCAGCGCGCTCTCGTCGTCGCAGAGCCGAAGTGCCTCTCCGACCGCTTCCGTGAAAGCGGTGCCGACACCGTTCGCGCCGGCGCGGTCCAGGCGGAACCAGACCAGGCAGAGTGTCCCGTGCTCTGGTGCCTCGAGTTGGTCGAGGCCGTGGATCCGTGGCCTTCGCCCTTCACTGCTGGTAGTCGTCTTCACCTCGACGGCACGTGTCCCGGCGAAGAAGTCGTGGCGGTACCCCTCGGGCCCGTACCAGAGCCGGTGGGCGCTCGGATCCTCGCGGAGAAGCCGATTGAGTACCGTCAGCTCGCCGAAGAGCCCTGCGAGTTCGTCGGGTCCCAGTGGCTTGCCCTGTGTTCGGAACAGGGCCTTCCACCGATCGAGCACACGGTAGAGCGCCTTGACGGGGTTGTCGGGCAACTCTCCGGCCGCGCCAAGCACATCGACGCACAGCTCCGTGAACAGGTCGTCGAGGTCGTGCCGCAGGCAGGCGAGGTCGGCGTAGGTCTGGTAGGTCTTGGCGTCCTCCAGGGAGCGCTTGCGCAAACGGAGCACTGGTCCGTCCAGCCCCTGGCGGACCTTGCGGTGTGTGGCTATCGGAAGGAGGACGTGACGGGATCCCTCGTGGTCGACAGCCAACGCCAACGGCCCGCAGTCGACGTCGACGGGCAGGTCGCAAACCCGCAGGCGTCGTTCCCCTGTGGCCGCCTCGGCCTCCAGCGCTGACCACTGCTCCTCTACGAGACTGCGCAGCTCGTCGTCGTTCATGCGTCCTCGCCGTCGAGGAGGCTGTAGTCCTCGTCCTCGATCCCAACCCTGGACAGGTCAGCGGAGATGTAACTCTCCACAATGCTGTCCCGGTGCCGGGGTTCGGGGAAGACCAGGCCTACGCCGATGACGTGCTCCTCTGCATTCAGGGGTGCACGCAACTTCTTCGCTGGGCCTGGCTCGGAAACCTTGTCGATCGGGTAGAGGACCAGTAGGCCGGTGTCGGGGAGCTGCTTCCGACGCTCGTCCATGATGCCCTTCTCGGTCAGGTTGCCCACTTCCCCGGCCATGTCCACAGCGGCGTCCCGACGGCTCATCAGGGTCTTGATGTCGGCAAAGTCCGGGGTGGGGTTGGGGAGCTCGAGGCGGGCACGGTTGTTCCGCCCGACGCACACTCCGGGGGCGAAGGTGAAGTCGTCCCCCTTGGGGTTGCCGACGATCGCGACGTTCCATCGGCGCAGCGATTCGGCTGCGGTGACTCGCTTCCGGATGTACTGGATGATCAAGTCTGCGTCGTTCTCCGGCGACTTCTCGTGGAACTTGTAGCTCGACAGGAAGTCGATCACGATGTCGTGCGGCACGTCGCGGAAGACGTATCGACCCTCGGCCGCCCGTTCCTCGGCCCTGACCGCGTTCGCGGCAGCGGACACGACCAGATCGCGTGCGGCGGTGATGTTGTCGCTCAGCCAGTCGGCGTTCGTGTGGAAGTAGTGGGTCTGGACTCGCTTGCCGCCGTAGGACGAGGCCGCCACGACCGCATCACGCATCTTGGCTGCAGCGGTGACACGCAGGGCCGGGTGCGTACGTAGGCGCACGGCGAAGGTCAGTGGGGTCTCGGACTCGGTCATGTAGATCTCGATGTCCCGACGCATCTCGGTCTCGACCGTGGCCAGGTGCCGGAACCACTCGGCCAGCTCGTCCGTCATCCAGATCCGCGGCAGGTCGGCGTAACCGTTGCGGAAGCCGAACCAACGCCCCATCTGCAGCAGCGTGTCGTACGCCGATACAGAGCGGACGAAATAGCTGACCGACAGACCTTCGAGAGTCAGCCCTCGCGAAAGGGTGTTGCCGCCCACGGCGATGGCCACGACCGGCCCGTTCTCGTAGTCGAGGCGGTCCTCGCTGCTGGAGTTGTCCATGATGATGCGGCAACTGTCGAGCACCCCGGGCAGCTCAGGCAGCAATTCCTCGAACTGCACCTTCGTCTCGCCGAAGTCTGCGGCCGGCACGCGCCCGGTCTCCTCGTTCCACAGATCGCGCAGCCGCGAGAGGAAGTCGGCGTCCGCCGAGGACAAAGACCGCGTGGACCGGTCGCGCAGATGCTCCAGGGGTCTCTTGAAGCTGTTGTGCACGGCGGTGTTGACGCTGGTATGGATCAGCATCGTGTTGTGCGGGTTGCCCGTCCCGCGTACCCGTCGGGCAGCGGTGACCAGCCAGAAGTAGTCGACCGCCCGGCGCAGGGTGTCGGTGATGACAGGTTCGAAGCCTTCGACGTCGGCCCTGGTCTCGGGGCGCACGGCCGGCACGTCGGCCTCGGGCACCGACCGGATCATGTCGTAGCCGTCGTCGACCTGCTCGGGGTCCTCGCCGTCAAGGGCATAGCGGCCGAAGAGGACCTCGGTGCCGAAGTGCCCTGCAGGCTTCGGGAGATTGACGACGAAGTCCTTGGGATACAGATCCTGCGCGCTCGGGTCGATCAACAGGTTCGCGAAGGGGGAAGCCGTGTATCCGACGTAGGCGGATCTCGGCAGGTGGCTCATGATCTCGAGAATGAGCGGGTTGATCGACTTCGTCGCC
This sequence comes from Streptomyces sp. NPDC001020, assembly GCF_053599115.1. Lineage (NCBI taxonomy): Bacteria > Bacillati > Actinomycetota > Actinomycetes > Kitasatosporales > Streptomycetaceae > Streptomyces > Streptomyces sp. NPDC001020. The sequence continues at coordinate 174,176 of NZ_JBSFLQ010000004.1, forward strand.
ACAGTGGCCTGGTCGGCTTCGTCGTCAATGATCAGTGCGGGGCAGTCCTGGAGGTAGTCCGACGCCTTCTGGAGCCAGCCGGCCAGCTTGCGCAGCACCGTCGCGTTCTTCTTCACCACACACAGCACGTGCGTCCGGTTGCTGCGCCCGAAGTACGAAGCCGGGTTCTCCTGCGGCGTGAAGTCCCTGTCGAGTCCGGTGAGCTGGGACCACCGCGAGGGGTTGGGTTCCACCAACTGCTGCACAAGTCGGGCCTGAGTCTGGCGCCTGAGCCCGTTATGGATTCCTGCCAGAACGATGAACAGCTTGTAGCCGCGGTCGGCCGCCTTTGCCATGACCGAGGTGAAGTTGGTCGTCTTGCCTGACTGAACGTAGCCAACGACCAGGCCACGCGTGGAGAACGCCTTCTCCTTCGGGTGGTTCAGCAGCGAGACGACGCGGGTGGAGGAGTCGTCGAGGCTCCGGATCGCCGGCTCCTCGGGCCAGCCGTCCTTGCGCAACAGGTCCACAATCGCGGGCCAACACTTGTCCTTGGGCTGTGGCCCCGTGTACCAGGTGTCGCGACCGTCCAGAACAACGGCGTGCGGCTCCTCGAGCTCCCTGATCCGGATCGTCTGCTGCTCGTGCCGCTCCCGGATCCGTTCCACGATGCCCGGGCTGATGCCCAACTGCTCCAGCCGCTTGACCGCTTCCGAAGGGGGGAACGCATCCAGGAGCGCCTTGAACGTGTCGTACATTCCGTCGAGATCATCGGTCATGGCAGTCGACCGTTCCCCGCTTCCACTCTATGCACACAGCCGGACCATCGAGGGCGCCCCGCCTCGGAGTACGGCTCACAGACGGCAAGGGCACCCCCAGGCACGCACGCGCTTCCTCGCACAATTCCCACACACTAGCCGTCGCGCTCGGGACACAAGAGCAGAACAAGGTCACGATCTACTTTCGCACGCTCCGCGGGAGCATTTCGGCCCGCATGCCCCACGGGTCAGCGCATTTCGGACCGCCTCGCCCGCACCTCGGCGGCGATCCGCTGCGCGATCCCCTCGGGCGCCTCGTGCTCCCAGAACCTCAGCACCGACCAGCCTGCCGAAGTCAGGTGTTCCGTCGTCTCACGGTCACGGGCGATGTTGCGGTCGAGCTTGGTGCGCCACCACTCCGCGTTCGCTCGGGGACTCGTCGCGTGGTCGGGGCAGCCGTGCCAGAAACAGCCGTCGAGGAACACGGCGATCCTCAGCCTGCCGAACAGGATATCCACCGTCCGGCGGGGCATACCGGGCACAGGGACGTGCACGCGGTACCTCAGCCCGCTGCTGTGCAGCAGGCGACGTACGGCCAGCTCCTGCGTGGTGTCGCGGGATGCTTGGCGACTCATGCGCGCGGCAACAGAGGCCGACGATGCGATTGGCGGCATATGACCAGTCTCCCGCACTCGCGGGTGATCGGACTGCGGCGTCTATCGGATCGCCGAGCTTGCCGCGGTCTTCGGGCGGGCAGCGACCATCCGTTGCCCGGTGGGCGACAGGCAGTGACTGGGTGGATGAATGGCCTACCGGACAGGCCTCTGCCGTCGCCCCCGGGACAGCCGAGGCATGCAGCAGTGGCGCTGTGGAAGACTGCACGCGTGTCCCGAACCCCTGTAGAGCTGACCATCGACGCCGACGGGCGAGTCTCACTCCCTCTCGGGCTTCTCGCCGAGGCAGGACTCGACCCTGGGAGCCGCATCCTCGCCTACAGTGAGGGCGACGGACGCTTGGTACTCCGCCGCGAGGAGGACGCGGTGCGCGACCTGTTGGAGCGAGGCACCCTGTAGGCCCTGCCCGGTGTCCCGACAGCCAGGTGCTCCGAGACGGTTTCTCCGGCGACATAAAGAGAATCGGCCACCTCGGGATGGGCAATTTGGACAAGGCGGGGCCGCCGATCCGGCGGGCAATCGAGGCGGTCTGACGCAAGAGGAAGGGCGCCTGGTGCATCGGCTTCTCGATGCACCAGCCACCCTCTTGCGTCTGCGGTCCCTTGGCCCCGGCCTGGTCGGTCTCATGTTCACGCCTCCAGTCCTGCCAGGACGAAGTCGTCCTGGGTCAGCTCCGCTCGGAGTCTGCGTTCAACTGGTGCAGTGGGTTTTTCGGGGTGGGGAGTAATACCTTGAGGTCCATGCCGACTTCGACCTGACGGGCGACTCCCGGTGTTGGGGGTGGTCGACGCATCGTTAGGGCAACCCCCAAGGCGGCACCACCGAAGGCTTTCCTGGCGTTCGTCAGGAATCACCGGGACCTGCAAGAACGAAGTCCTCACGAGTGCGAGTCTGTTGCACCGCCTGCAACAGCCTCTGCTCGGCGATGTCGGCGTAGTGCTCGGAGAGTTCGACGCCGATGAACCTGCGGCCTTCGCGCAGGGCGGCGACGCCGGTCGTGCCGGAGCCGGTGAAGGGGTCGAGGACCGTTCCGCCAGGCGGGCAGATCTTCACCAGCTCCTGCATCACTTCCACGGGCTTCTGCGTAATGTGCATGCGGTCCTTCCTGGGCTGGCTCGCGGTGTAGAGGCCGGGCAGGTAGACGGGGTTCCGGTCGGAGTCGACCGGGCCCTTGGTGCCCCAGACGATGTACTCGCAGGACTGCTTGAGACGTCCCTTCTGCGGTCGCGAGACCGGCTTGTGCCACGCGGCGATGCCTCGCCAGGTCCAGCCAGCGGCCTGCAATGCGTCGGTCGTGGTGGGCAGTTGCCTCCAGTCGGTGAAGACAAGCGCGGCGCCCGACTCGACAGTTGCCCTATAGGACTCCGTGAGGAGGAGGGTGAGCCAGAAGTCGTACGAACGCTGATCGCGGTTCTCGCCGGGAAAGTTGGCGAGGTCGTGCTCGGCGTCGCCCGAGGTGTACTTCGCGCGGGCACTGCGGCCGGTTCGTTCGCTGCTGGTTCGGCCACCGCTGTTGTAGGGCGGGTCGGTGATGACGGCATCAACGCTGTTGTCCGGGATGCCGGCGAGGGCGGTCAGCGCGTCGCCTCGGTGCAGGGTGTACGGCATTGTGCGGTTCTCTCTTTCCGCGGGGATGGTCGTGCGCCTGATTCCGTGCTCCGGGAATTCTGCACACGTCGGCACGAGTCGCACCCGGAGGCCGCAGAAGCAACCTCCTGGGGAGAGCGATGGGCTGGAGAGTAACCGCCTTTTCCGGCCGCACCCAGTGATGCCCGGCCTCGATGTGACGGGTCCCGACTGTCAGGCAAGGCGTCGTTTGGTGCGGCCGGAGTTCGTCTCTACAGTCTCGCCGTGTTCGACGGACGGGACTCAGCTCCTGCCTTGTTGAGCTGTGTTGATGCGTGTTGTCTCGTCCAGGAGACGGCACGGGCAGCACTCACGAGGCAGCTTGAAATTTCAGCCAGGGAGTTTTTTCTGTGTGGCGTGTGAGATTACGAGCGCGGCTGGCTGCCGTTCTCCAGTCAACGGGGTCGCCAGAGGTCGGGAGTTAGCGACCCCCGACCTCTGGAGTCTCCATTCCCTGATCTCAGGTGATGTGAATTCCCGACCAATGCGGCGCCAGTGACCTTTTCGACGAGAACGCTGGTGCTGCGCTGCCTACGAGTAAGGAGCTGCTGATGCAGCATGCCCAGGCACGCCCTTCCCCGGAGTCCTCCGGCTCCTGCACCCGCCGCTCGGCGGACGGCTCGCGACCGTGAAGGCAGGGGCGGCGATAGTCGGGGCCGTGGCTCTCGGCCCGCTGCTGCTGATCGCCCCACTCGCAGTGGTTCTGGCTGGCGCGAACGGCGCGCAGGCCGCCTGCAAGGGCAGCGACGCCCAGGCTGTGGATTCCGCAGCGGTCTCCAAGCAGGTCGAGTCGATCCTCAAGGGCGGCAACAAAGCCGCGGTGTCGGTCCCAGGGCTGGACGATCCCGCGGAACAGATCCCGAACGCCGAGACGATCCAGGCCACCGGCGTCGCCATGAAGGTGCCGGCCCGGGGACAGATCGTTGCTCTGGCCACAGCCCTGCAGGAGTCGGGGCTGCGGAATCTGGGCTACGGCGACCGGGATTCACTTGGTCTCTTCCAGCAGCGCCCCAGCCAGGGCTGGGGAACGTCCCAGCAGGTCCGTGATCCGGTGCACGCCTCGACGAAGTTCTACGAGGCGCTGCTGAAGGTCTCTGGCTGGCAGTCCATGACCGTCACGCAGGCCGCGCAGGCGGTACAGAACAGCGGCTTCCCCGACGCCTACGCCAAGTGGGAGCCGCTGGCCACAGCCCTGCAGAAGGCCATCGCCAAGTCACCGCCACCGGGGTCCAGTTCGACCACAGGCAATAAGGGTGAGCAGGCGGATTCGTCGCCTGGCCGGTGCGCCACCGGTGAGGACGGGGCCAAGTTCGGTCCGATCCCCCCTGGCTCCGTCCCCGAGGGCTACAAGATCCCGGCCGACGCACCCAAGTCGATCCGTACGGCCATCCGTTGGGGGCTCGGTCAGCTCGGCACTCCGTATCAGTGGGGTGGCGCGTGCACCGATGCGCACGGCCAGGACCCGATGGGCCGCTGCGACTGCTCGTCCCTGATGCAGGCGTCGTACAAGGCTGGTGGCATCTCGATCTCCCGGACCACGTACACACAGGTGAAGGAGGGCAAGGCAGTCAGTGTCGACGCTCTCAAGCCGGGTGATCTCCTCTTCACTCGCGGCACGGCTGAAGTTCCGGAGCATGTCGGGATGTTCGTCGGTGACGGCCTGATCCTGCATGCGCCGCGCACCGGTGACGTGGTCAAGATCTCGACCCTCGCCGAGTGGCGTCCGAACGTCGTCGCCGCCCGCCGGATCGTCTGACCGGCCCATCCACTCCCCTCTCGCTCCGCCTCTTCCGGGCCTTCACGCGCCCGAAATCGCTTTGGAGTTCCAATGAAACTCATTCAGCACGCCCAGATCCTGGCGTACAACCCCGGCGTCACGCCGAGCGAGGGCGGCCTGCCCGGCCTCGACGTCCTCAAGAAGGTCGTGGGCAGCATCAACCTGTTCGGCATCATCGCCGTGGTCGGCGCCCTCGCCATCTCCGCCCTCGTTTGGGCCTGGGGACACCACAGCGGCGGCCACCAGGCGGAGGCCAACGGTAAGAAGGGCACGGTCGTCGCCGCTGGCTGCGCTCTGCTGCTCGGCGCGGCCAACGGCATCGTCGCGTTCTTCTCGGCGATGGGGACGCAGGTTCACTGATGTCGAACGAACGTTTCCCGTCCGCCAGGGAGCGGAGGTACGGAGCCCCGTCCTCTGTTCTGCGTCGCGCCTCGATCGGCGGCACCGTCCTCGCTGCTCTGCTGGCCATCGCCGGTCTGCTCGCGTATTTCACTCGTACGGAGAACCCGGCCCCGGCGAAGCCCGCCCCGGCACCAGCGGACCCCTCGGCGTCGCCCTCCCCGGCTGTCACAGCGCACGCCGGGGAAGTGGTGGCCGCGCCGCCCAAGACGGCCGATCCGATCGAGTTCGCCAAGGCCGCCACCAAGGCCCTGTGGACCTATGACACCCGGTCCTTCTCGCAGGCCGAGCACCTGGCCGGCCTCAAGCAGTGGATGACCGAGGAGAAGAAGTACGCCGACTGGAAGTCGGTCACAAACCAGGTGCCCAGCCCGGTGCTGTGGTCGCGGATGCGTGACAACGGGCAGCATGCCAGCGCCACGATCGGCGAGGGCCACTTCCCGCAGGCGTTCAGGACCGCCCTGGCCCAGGACCCCGGCGCGATCACTGAGGCGTACGCCTACGCGGTCACGGTCTCCGGCAAGCAGTCCATCGTCTGGAAGGGCTCGGGTACCGGAGCGGAGTCGCGCTCCGTGACCCTCGCCGTTCAGTGCCAGCCCCAGCGCAACTGCGCTCTCGTCGGCGTGCTGCCGAGCGTGGCGCCGTGATCACCACCGATTCCCGAAAGGAGGTGCCCTGATGGGGGCTTGCGACCTGCCCGTGATGCAGACGGTCTGTAACACCATCGGTGGCGTCGTCGGGTCTACCGGTGAGGCGGTCACCGATGGCATCGGCGCTTGGATCGCCAAATCGATGGGCGAGTTGGCCCAGGCCGCCGCGGACCTGGCTTCGAAGGCCGTGGACAAAACCACGGCCATTGACCTGAATGCCGAGTGGTTCCGGAGTAACTACGAGCTGATACTGCCCATCGGCCTCGTCCTGACCGTCGGCACCTTCTGTCTGCAGCTCACCCGCGCCGCTTGGCGCCGGGACGAGCGTGCTCTCGTTCAGGCGGTGTACGGCACTGTGGCCGGAGTTCTGTTCGCCTTTGCCGCCATCGCCTGCACCACCGTCGCGCTGACCGTGGTCGACGCGCTCAGTGCCGGCTTGTTCAAGGCTGCGAACAGTTCGGTGGACGACGCAATTCGTCGCATCATCGAGGTCAACAACCTTGGTCCGATGTATGTGTTGGGCTGGGCGATCCCCGCCATGGTCGGCCTCGGGTGCGCTGTCGGCGCGTTCCTGTACTGGGCCGTGATGGTCGCCCGCAAGGTCGGCATCCTGATCCTGGTGACGCTGGCCGTGTTCGCCGGGGCCGGCGGCGGCTGGGAGGTTGCCCGGCGCTGGCGGCGCGGCTGGATCGAGGCGACTGCGACCCTGGTCGTCAGCAAGCTGTTGATGACGACCGTGTTCCTGCTGGGCGTTTCGGCCATGGGCAAGACCGACGCTTCCGACGGGCTCAGCGCTCTGGCGGATGCCATGGCGGGAATCGTCGTGATGGTGCTGGTGATGCTGTGCCCGTACGCGACCTACAGGTTCGTGCACTGGGCCGCCGACGGCTCGGGCCATGACGACCTGCACCGTACGGGCGTTGCGGGGATGGCGGTGACGGCCGGTGCGGCGAAGACCGCGGGACAGTTGGCGGTCCAGGCCGGCACGGGGATGCGGGCTCCGCAGGGGCCGGCAAAGGTGCCGGGCCAGGGCTGGGGCGGTGTCGCCTCCGGGATCGATCCGACCGGCGGATCCGGTGGTGATGCCAAGCCGAAGCAAACCCACTTCCGCTTCGGCGAGGACCCGGGCGCGACCGGCGACAAGGGCCGGGCGTTGATCCGTCGTCCTCCGACGGACGGTGACCGCGGTGTCCCGCTCATCCGGCGCCCCGACGAGAGCCCGGAGGCCGACTCGACACCGGCGGCGTCCGGACCGACGCCACAGAGCGCCTCGGTCACGGCCCCGCAGGTCACGCACCTGGACCCGCCAGCACCACGGCAAAGCGGTCCGTCTCCACAGGGTGGCGCCACCCCGCAGCGGTGGATCTATCCCGGAACAGCGGATCGACCGGGCACATAGCCCACAGCTGACGGGGCGGGCCGAGACCTCACCCGACCCGCCCCGTCTACCTCTTCTTCCTTCTCTTCACGCTCCAAGGACGGCTTCGCCATGCTCTCTGACGCTCCACACTCCGATGGTCCGCCCACCGTCAGGTTCCCTCACCGCTCGCGCCGGGGCGTGCTGCTCGGTCTCTCGGCCCCTCAACTGATCGTCGTCGCCGTCTGCGGCCTGCTCCTGCTCGGGGTGTTGCTCACCTCCGGCGTGGGCGGAGCGCTCAAGCTCGTACCGTTGTGGGCTCTCGTCCTCGCGGCGGTCTTCATCCGCCATCGCGGGCGCGCGCTTGCCGACTGGGCTCCGATCGCAGCCCGATACGCGCTCCGCCGCTTCCGGGGCCAGCTGATCTGGCTCGCCCGGCCGTCCACCCGGCCGCAGCGAGAGGGCCTGCTCCACCTGCCCGGCACAGCCGCGTCCCTGCGGGTGATCACCTCGCCGGACGGCCGCCTGTGCGCGGTACACGATCCGCACCACGGCACCCTCACCGCCGTGGTGAAGGTCTCCTCCCGTGCCTTCGCCCTGCTCGACCCCGCCACCCAGAGCGGCAACGTCTCCGGCTGGGGCCGCACCCTGGCCGCGCTCGCGCGCACCGGGCACATCGCCCGAGTCCAGGTGCTGGAGCGCACCGTCCCCGACTCAGGCGACGCGCTCAACCGCTACTGGCACGAGCACGGCAACGCCCAGACCCCGCTCGCCGGACCGCTCTACAGCGACCTGCTGGCAGCCGCCGGCCCCGCCGCCGCACCCCACGAGGCGTACGTCGCCCTCGCCCTCGACCTCAAGGCGGCCAGGCGCCTGATCAACCAGGCGGGCGGCGGACTCACCGGAGCTTTCGCCGTCCTGGCCCAGCTCGCCTCGACCTTCGACCAGTCCGCCCGTACTTCCGGCCTCATGCCCGGGGGCTGGCTGCCCGCGCGCGAGATCGCCGCCGTGGTCCGCACCGCCTACGACCCCAAGGCGTCGGCCGCCCTCGACCGGTGGTCCGACGCGGACCGCCCGCAGGCCGATCCCGCTGCCGCCGGGCCGGTCGTCCTGGTCGAGAAGGCGGACCGTATCCAGACCGACTCGGCCCACCACGCCACGTTCTGGATCGAGAACTGGCCGCGTATCGAGACCAACCCCGGTTTCCTCCACCAGCTCCTGTTCACCACCGGCGTGGGCCGCACCCTCTCGCTGACCTACGAACCCAAGGGACTGGACGCCGCCCTCAAGGACGTACAGCGCAAGAAGGCCACCGTGATCGCGGACGCCACCGAGCGGGCCCGCAAAGGCCAGGTCGACTCCGAGGAGGACTCGGTCGAGTACGCCGACATCAAGCAGCGCGAGCGCCAGCTCATCGCCGGACACTCCGACGTCGCACTCACCGGACTGCTCACCGTGAGCGCGGACACCAGCGAGGAGCTCAACGCCGCCTGCGCCGCCATCGAGACCGCGGCCGTCGCCGCCCTCGTCGACCTGCGTCTGCTGACCTGGCAGCAGGCCGAAGCCTTCACCAACGCCGCTCTGCCGCTCGCCCGCCCGTAGCGCAGCCCAGCACCACCGACCGCGCTCTACCGAAGGGCACCCCATGCCAACCGAGCCCCTGCCCGAACTGGCGCCGGACTTCGTCCCGTTCGCCTCCGCCGCGCTGGACTTCCACCGGGCCATCAACATGCCCGTCGCCCCGGTCGCCGCCAGCCGCACCGAACTGGACACCCTGCACGCCCACCTGGTCGCCCTGTACGGGCTGCTGGACGCGCACACCGCGCGGACCTCTCCCGTGGCCACCATCGAAGGCGACCGTCTGAGGGCCTGCCGCGTCCGGCTGTGGCAGGCAGCCGAGCACCTTCACGCCGCGTACCACGCGGCCCCGCAGCGACTCACCGGCCGTCTCCCTTCCCGGACGGAGTGCCGAGCCCGCCTTCCTGAGGGCGCCCCCGACCTCACCGTGTGCCAGCGCCACCTCGCCACCGCCGCCCGCGTCCGCCGTGACCACACCCCGGCCGACCTGCGCGACCCGTTCACCGGCCTCACCCGCCACTGACCACCGGAGCACCATCGCCATGCCCGCCCGAACCACCCGCGCCAGCGCCAGTCCGCTGTTCGTCCCCCGTAAGACCGACCGTCGCACCGCCCGCGCCGCTCGCGACCAGTTCGCCGCCGCTCGCGACAAGGCCCGCCACGCGGCCCGGCCCGAAGCCCGCCGCGCCGAGACCAACATCGACCGCGAGCTGCGCGCCACCTACCCGTCCACCGGACGCCCCGGTCCCGCCTCCGCCCGTGGCGGCCGTCTCAAGCTCCCCGCCCACCGGATGACCACCGCCACCGCGTCCGGCGCCTACCCCTTCCTCGCCGAGGGCGGCCTGGGAGCCCAGGGCATCTACGTGGGCCGCGACGTGCACGCGGAGGCCGCCTTCACCTACGACCCGTTCGCGCTGTACGGACGCCTCGACGGCTTCACGAATCCCAACATCCTGCTCGCCGGGATCATCGGCATGGGCAAGTCCGCCCTGGCCAAGTCCCTCGCCGTACGCGCCGTAGCCTTCGGCTACCGCATCTACGTGCCGTGCGATCCCAAGGGCGAATGGACCGTCGTAGCCCAGGCGTTGGGCGGGCAGACCATCGCTCTTGGCCCCGGCCTTCCCGGTCGGTTGAATCCGCTGGATGCCCCCGCCAGGCCGTTCGGCGTCAGCGAGGAGGACTGGGCGGGCGAGGTCCGCAAGCGGCGTCTGCTTCTGCTCGGCTCGCTCGCGAAGACGGTTCTGCGGCGTGACCTGCACCCGATGGAGCACACCGCCCTGGACGTGGCACTCGACCAGGCGGTCGTACGCGCCGAAGCCACCGGGACCACCCCGCTGCTCGGTGACGTGGCGTACGTGCTGGGCTCGCCCGAGCGGCTCGACGCCGCACTCGGTGACCTGTCCGGACGCCTGGGACGGGCGGCGGAGGACCTAGCCCACGCGCTGCGGCGCCTCGTGCACGGCGACCTGGCCGGCATGTTCGACGCGCCGAGCACCCTGGCCTTCGATCCGACCGCGCCGATGCTCTCCATCGACCTGTCCCGGCTCGGCGGTGCCGGCGACGACACCGCACTCGTCCTTGCGATGACCTGCGCCTCCGCATGGATGGAATCCGCACTCGCCGACCCCACCGGCGGACGGCGCTGGGTGATCTACGACGAGGCATGGCGCGTGATGCGGCACGTAGCTCTGCTGGAACGCATGCAGAGCCAGTGGAAACTCAGCCGAGGGCTCGGCATCGCCAACATGATGGTCATCCACCGCCTCAGCGACCTGCTCACCGCGGGCGACGCCGGCTCGCGGGGCCGCGCCTTGGCCGAGGGCCTGCTCACCGACTGCTCCACCCGCATCATCTACCGCCAGGAAGCCGACCAACTCGCCTCCGCGGCTGCCCTGCTGGGCCTCACCGGCGTCGAGACCCAGGCCGTCTCCGCCCTCACCAAGGGGCGCGGCCTGTGGAAGGTCGCAGGCCGGTCCTTCATCACTCAACATCTGCTCCACCCGCACGAGCACGAGTTGTTCGACACCGACGCCCGGATGCACGCCTGAGCGATCCGTTCGCGATCGAGGCCCTGGTCCTGGGGGGCCGACGCATCGCCTCGGCTTCCCTGTCCCCGCTCCTCTACAGGAAGTCACGTCCATGCACGTGAAGCGCATGATCCGCCGCGGCCTGCGCCGCCTCACCCAGCTCTATGCCGACACCGCACACGACCAAACCCGCATGGCTACAGGCCGTTTCGGTCCACAGAAGACGAGCCCACAAGCGTCGGCACGACATCCCGCCGCCGCAGACGAGTACCGCCCAGTTCCCACCGCCCCACAGCCAGTCCGCACCCGCCAGACCGCACACGCCAAGGAGCCCTCGCGATGACTCTGCAAGACGAACCGGACGTCGCCTTCGGAATGCACCCCGACTCCGGGGTGGCCGCCGCCGTCGCGGACGCCCGCCCGTTCCTGGACGAAGTCCTGCGCAAGCACCACTTCCGCCACAGCCAGTACCTCGACGTCTACCTGCTGCCGGTCGACACTCCCCACAACACGGCGGTGCGTACCGTGGCCAGCGCGACCCGCGAATTCCACGATGCCGGTTACTCCGTCGCAGCCGATCCCAGGATCATGATTCCGCCACCGGTCCCGACGCCGAACGGAGTCCCGGCGCGGGCGCCCCAACCCGGCCAGTCTCTGACCGCGTTGACCAGGCAACTACACGAGCTGCGCCGCGCGGCGGACGTCTCCGAGGTCCTGGGCGAGATCCTCGACGAACACCACGGTGTCGTGCCCGACCTGGAGGAGTTCATCGACACGGCCGCCACCTGGTGCGAGCGACTCAGCACGCCCAACGGGCAGGAGCTGGGCCTTCACCTGCGCAACATCGCTCATCACGTCGCCTTCCTCGGTGACCAACCCGACGAAGCGCAGCTTGAGCTGGCGGTCATGCCTGACACGACTCCCGAGAACGACCCACCCCTGGCCGACGTGCCGTTGCCGGATCGGCAGGAATGGCTCCGGGTCACGAACACCGCACGAACGCGCGCCGCCGTGGCATCGTCCCCCAACCGCCCGGCCACCTCCCCGAAGCATCAGGACAACGACACAGTGCCGCGTCCCCAGAACGCCTCAGCCAGCCCAAGTCGCACCCGCTAATCCCCCTTTCCTCGACGTTCAAGGAGTCCGTCGCATGGCCGTGAAGAAGCTCTGGACCATTGACCACGCCTGTGGCCACACCAACGAGGCAGACTTCTCCGACCGTCCGACCGTCCGGCCGACCGGCGTGCCGGGTACGCCCGCTGGCTCGCCGACCGTGACTGCACCGGCTGCTGGCGGGCCTCCCGCAGGGAGGACACCGAGGCCAAGGCTGAGTGGCTCGCGAAGCAGAGGGCGACCGAGCAGGCCGAGGCCGAGGCGTGGTCCGAGCAGTACCGCGTGCCCCCGCTGGACGGCACCGACCGCGCGGTCGCCTGGGCCACCCGCTGTCGCCACCAGCTCCTCTCCGCCGCGTACACCGCACTCGTCGTCGAAGGAACGACGAGCGAGGCGGAGTGGGCGGCCGTCGAAGACGCCGCCCGGCCCCTGACCCGTGCCGGCTGGTGGATCGACCAGCGCGACGCCGACCCAGCGGACCTGCCCGAACTGCTGGAGGCCGCATCCGCGGGCGACCGGCCGACCGAGAACCCCCACTTCTGAACGGAACCCCCACGATGCCCACCCCGCCCGACGTCGTCATCACACGCCACCCGACCGGCGATGTCACCGCCGAAGGCGGAGACGAACTCGCCACCGCTCTCCTCAAGCGCGCGGGCTTCGTCATCGAGACGACGCCCCTGTCCTTCTGGTACCGCCTGCCCTGGGACATGGGTGAAGTCCGCGAAAACCAGATGGCCAGCCACGCAGCCCATATGCTCACCACCGCCGGCTACCGCGTCGACCTCGGCCGCGATCTGCGCGTCGGCGCTCTCACCACGCCCTCCGCCCCCCGGGGCGAGCACGTCCAGGGCCAGCAGATCCTGCATCTGACCGACGAACTCAACGGCGCTGAGACGTATGAGACCGCCGCTGATCTCACCCAGCACATCCTCCATCCCAACGACGGCGTACTCGTACGCCTCAGCGAGTTCTTCGAAGCCGCCGCCGAGCAGGCCAAGGCATCCGAGACCGACGCCGGTTGGGACCTTTCGTACGACTTCGCGGAAGCCGCCGCGACGCTCACCTCCCTCGGCGAGGACCTCCGCGAAGCCTCCGGCCAGCTGCGGGAACTCGGTCGGCCGGCGAAGCCGAGCTGGCAAACGCAGGTCGCCAACTACTACGCGACCGCCCCGGCCACCAGGCGCACGGGAACGACCACCACCGCGCCCGAGGCGTCCGCTGCCGCTCCGCCGCCCACGCCCAGGCCGAACCGGACACGCTGACCACCACCCCCACCGGCGTACCCGGACAACGCGCCCCCGGCCGTGCACAGCTCCCTCCTCTTCCACCCGCCACGGCCGCCAGGAGGCCCCCTCGTGATCGCCAGAAGAACCCGCCGCCCTCAGCACACCGCCCAGCTCGCACCATGTAACGGGACCGCGCTTTGTCTCCTGCACGTACCAGCACACCCTCGACCACCACCGGCACCGACTTCCTGCTGTACCTGATGTTGTCCGTCGCCGCCCTCGGTATGGGTGCCGGGACGTTGGCTTGGTTGTTTGCCAACAGCGTCAACGCCCTCACCAGGTCCGCCTCTTGGACCCCATACGAGCCGACGGCGGCGCTTCTGCACCCCCATGCGGTCTGGCCGGACCTCCCGCAGCCCGTCCTCTTCAGCGCCTGCTACGTCCTGCCCACACTCGTCCTCCTGGCCGCCGCGCTGCTCGGTGTGAAGGTGTGGCTGCGTCTGCGCGGCAACCCCAAGGGGCTGGCCGACCAGCGCGATCTGGCCGACCTGATGCCGAAGAAGATCGCGGCCAAGGCGACCGACCTGCGCCCCAGCCTCAAGGGCACCAAGCCCAAGAACGTCGCACCCGACGACCGCGGCGTTCTGCTCGGCACGCTCGCGCCCGGCGCGCGCGAGGTCCGCTCCTCGTGGGAGGACGTGATCCTGGCGATCATGGCGCCCCGGTCCGGCAAGACCTCCGGTCTTGCGATCCCGGCGATCCTGCGCGCTCCCGGACCCGTGCTGCTGACCTCCAACAAGGCCGCGCGTGACGCCTACACCGCCACGCTCGTAGCCCGCGCCGAAGCTGGCACGGTGTGGACGCTCGATCCGCAGCAGATCGCCCACGCACCCCGGACGATGTGGTGGGACATCCTGGCCGACGCCCACGATCTCGCCGGGGCCCGCCGCTTGGCCGGGCACTTCGTGACCGCCTCGGTGGACGAGTCGAGCGCGGGCGACTTCTGGTCCACCGCCGCCGCGAACACACTCACCGCGCTGTTCCTCGCCGCCGCCCGTGACCGGCGGCCGATCACCGACGTCCTGGCCTGGCTCGCCTCCCCGGCCGACCGCACTCCCATCGACCTGCTCCAGGACGCCGGAATCGAGGCGGTCGCCGCCCAGCTCCAGGGCACCGTGGCCGGCGCCGTCGAGACCCGCGACGGCATCTTCGAGACCGCCCGCCAGTACGCCAGCTGCCTGCTCGATCCGGCCATCGCCGCCTGGGTCACGCCGCCCAGCGGCCTCGGCAAGATCCGCGAGTTCAAGCCCGAGACGTTCGCCACCAGCAAGGACACCCTGTTCCTGCTGTCGAAGGACGGCGGAGGCTCCGCCTCGGCGATCATCGCAGCCGCCGCTGACGCGGTGATGCGCGCGGCTGTCATCCAGGCCGAGCGCGACGGCGGGCGGCTCGACGCCCCGCTGCTCGCGATCCTCGACGAGGCCGCCAACGTGTGCAAGATCGCCGACCTGCCGGATCTGTACTCGCACCTCGGCTCCCGGGGCGTTACCCCGATCACGATCCTGCAGTCCTACCGCCAAGGCGTCCGGGTCTGGGGCGAGGCCGGGATGGACGCCCTGTGGTCCGCCGCGACGATCAAGCTCATCGGTTCGGGCATCGACGACGCCGACTTCGCGGACAAGCTCAGCCGCCTGGTGGGCGATCACGACGTCCGTACGGTCTCGGTGTCCACCAGCGAGTCAGGCAAGTCCACGTCGGTCTCCATGCGCCAGGAACGCGTGCTGCCGGCTGACGCGATCCGCGCTCTGCCCAAGGGCTCCGCCCTCCTGTTGGCCACCGGCATCCGCCCTGCGCTCCTCGACCTCAAGCCCTGGTACCGGGAGCCGGACGCCGACCGGCATGGTGCCGCGTCCGCCAAGGAGACCGCAGCGATCACCGAGCGAGCGCTGACCAAGAACCTGCGTCGCGACGACTTCGGTCCGGCCGCATGACCAGGGTGCTGCCAGGCCCCCGGCTGACAAGACGCGATGAAGCACGCCTCATCCGCCTCGTGTCCCCGGGCCTTCGCCCTCGTCTTCTTGAGGTACTCCCATGTCCCACCCAGCCCCGTCCTGGGCTTTGGCCCGCCGTTCCGAGCGCCTCGCCGGCGCACCCGTCGTACGGCGCGGCACCGACTGGTGGCTCGTGTCCGCATCCGGGTCCGTGCTGGCCTCGGACCCCGTCTTCACAGATGAGCTGGACCGCTTCGCCGCCGACCTGGCCGCAGCCGACAGCGTCGTCGCCGAGATCCGCGCCCAGAGCAAGGCCGAGGCACGGCCGTGACCCCACTCGTCCACGCCGAGCAGGCCGTGCTGGGCGCGATCTTCCTGGAGCCCGGCCAGCTCGACCAGCTCTCACCCTGGCTGCGACCGGAGCACTTCTCCCGTCCCGCGCACGCGGCGATCTACGCCACGATGCTCAAGCTCAAGGCCGACCGTCACCCAGCGGCGGCCACGACGGCTCGCGACCCCGTCCCGCTGGCCTGGGTGAACGACACCCTGCGGGAGGCAAGTACGCGGACCCGCGGGCTCACCGCCTCGTATATTCACTCCCTCGTATCGGCGTGTCCGCGCCCCGACCACGCCCCGGTGTACGGACGGATGGTGCTGGAGGGGGCCATCCACCGCAGTGTTGCCCAGCATGCCGCCCGCCTCCACCAGGCCGCGCTCGACGACGGACGGACCGGCGCGGTGGAAGAGACGCTGCACCACGCTCAAGTCCTGACGGACGTACTCGCCGAACTGGCTCGCGGCTGGGGCGCCGAGGCTCGGCCCGTGAAGCCGCCTGTCGCGTACGAGTCCCAGGCCGAGCGCCCTCAGCCGGTGGGCGAGCAGGTCTTCGCCGACGAGGAGGTCCTGCTCGGCTGTCTCGCTTCCTGCCCCGAGCAGTTGCTCGACCTGGTGCGATGGCTTCGCCCCGGTGACTTCGCCGACCCGGGCCACCAGCAGATCTACCGGGCGCTGGGGGCCCTGCACCATCGCGGCGAGCCGATCGACCAGCTGACCGTGCTCTGGGAAGTCCAGCGTCGCGGTGCTCTGGCCGACGGGACGCTCGACGCCGAGCGTGTGCGACGGGTGTGCGATCCGCTCGTGGGCCTGGCCGCCGATCACTTCGGCGAGCAGGTCGTCCAAGCCTCTCTCATCCGGACCGCCGCCTTGACGGCCCGACAGGTTGGAGCCCTGGCCGACCGCGACGCGCTCGCACCCGGCCAACTCATCGGCTACGCCCTGCACGCGCTCGGCCCACTGGACGACGTTCGCCGCCGCCTACGCGTCGCCCACGAAACCGAACCTACGCCGCGGCAGCCGCCCAGCCAACCCGGTGCGACGCCACCCGCCGCCCGCATCGACGCCGCCCGCGCCCGCAGCCGCCTCGCGGCCACAGCGACCCCCTCGGCACCGGTCCCGGCCTCCTGCGCCCCACTTCCCGACCGACACAACAATCGGAGTCCGTCATGACCGAACTCACCGGCCGCTCGGACCTTAAGGGAGGAGGAACTGTACCCAGTGGCCCGGGAGCTCCACCTGTGGTTGCACATCGTCCACGCCATCGAAGCCCTCAACCCGTGCCTGATGGTGTGTTCACGAGTTCCTTTGATCAGGCGCGGGTGAAGCTCCTGAAGAGAGCTTCCCGCCGCGTGGTTGATCGTTCCCAGGTGGCGGATGCGTCAGTCCCACCAGAAGTCCCAGTTGTGCGCACCGGTGATCCGCTCTGCGTATGCAGCCAGTGTGTACGGTCGGCTGTCTTGCCAGATGTTGTCGGGGCAGAATGCGAAGTGCTCGGCCGCAACCCGGAGGGCGTCCTCCCCAGTCGTCGGTGGCGCTGCGACGCTGAGATGCAGGGTGGAGAAGCCAACCGCGACGACACGGACGTCGAATCGGTGCTCCCAGTCGCCGACGACTGCGGCAAACTTCCCCGTGTCGTTGTCGTAGTTGGCGGGACCGGACCATCCCGCGGTTGTGAGGGCTTCGGCGCCAGATGCGGCGGCGACCAGCCCCAGACGCGACTGGGGACGGTCGGCAAGGAACGCCTGGGCATAATCGGCGGCCAGCTGGTCGGCGTTCGTCACGGCCTCTCGGCTGGGTGCGCGTCCGGGCCAGCTTTGTCCGAAGGGGGCGGTGACGGCGAGGCGCCGCTCAGCCGAGAGCATGTCGTCTTCGTCGACGGCGGTGTACGTTGCCCACCACTTCGCGAGAAGGGCAGCCGGGTCGTGGCTCGCAGCAGCGGACATCTGCTCCGGGAAGACCTCGCCCGATCCCCAGGGCCGGAACTCGGCGTCGGCCGGATCCAGTGAGTCGAGCAGCAGCGGCCACAGGCCGGAGTGGCCGTGTTCGGCGTGCTGCCGAGCCCACAGCCCGGCCGTGGCCGGCCCGTCACTGAGCCATAGGGGTTGTCTATCCCCCTTGCCTTCACAGGACGTGATCATCCGGCCGGCGGGCATCACCGAGCGGACCCGATCACACGGTCACGGAACTGCTGGAAGGTATGCCAGCCGGACGTCTGCCCCGGCGTGATCAGGTCCCCTTCTGCGCAGTCGAAGACCTTGCAACACAGTGCTTCGGCAAGACGGAAGACGGTGGTGAGTACGTCGTCGCCAGAACCGCGAATGTGGAGCATGACTGAGTCCACCGGGTCCTCTGAGCCGATGTTGAGTTCCATGGACCAGGTGGGTCCGAGGATTTCCCCCCAGGTGGGGTCGGAAAGGTCGGCTTCGGGGACGGCGCGGGTGACAGTCGCAAGGATGTCGTCCCGGCGGCCGAGCGGAGTCGGCTCGTATTCATCGGGGAGGCACTGCATCGAGGTGACGTCGTCGGGCAGGCGTAGCAGGAGCACGTCCCAGCTCATCGCGTCCTTCCAGTGGGGCGAGCGGTTTCGGCAGGCTGTTCAGACCGGTTTGAGCTGTTCTCCGAGAGGTTGCGGCAGGAGCACGTTCTGCAGCCGGTGGATCTCCGCGCGCCAAGAGCTGCCCTGTGATCCGTCCCAGAGTTTGAGCAGTTCGAACGGCTCGGTCATGACACGGTCGAGTGCCTGGAGGGTGAGATCATGCAGGCCGACGAGGTCGGGAAGGGGCTCCTTTGGCCCATAGACGGAATCGGCCGGCGGGCCCTCTGGGCATTGCGCGGCGACGAGGGCAGCCGCGGCCACCGCTGCCTCGGATTCGGGTGCTTCGAGGTAGCCCTCGGTATCGATCACACGGGTGAGAGTGCTGCGGATGATGCCCTCTCGTTCGTTTGTGTCTGCCTCATCAAGGTCTTAGCAGAGGTCCGCTGCGGTGTCATTGTCGAAGGGGCCGACGTCCCAAGTGCCATAGTCTCTCCAGCTGGTGGTGTTGACCGAGGCATCCTGACAGAGGCCACTGACAACGTCCGCGCGCTCCGGGTGATGTCCACGAGCATCTCTGATAAGGCGGCCCAGGAGGGAAGAAGAACGCTTCCCGAACTGGCGGATGCCGTTCCCCGTCCCGTCAGAGGCCCCAGCCTCCTTCGGCTGTCAGTCGCAGGGGCCAGGATGGGTGGCATGATGAAAACCGGGGCGGACTACGCGTGGTTCGAGAACGACTTTCCAGACCTCTCCGAGGCGTACTGCTTCACCCTGGTGAGGGGCCCGTCTCCAACTGAGGTGATGTCTCGACTCGGAGGGCGTCCCGAGCCACCCTTGCACGGTATAGCGCCAGTAGTTGATGCCGCCTTCGCCCAGTTCGACCTCGCGGAGGGTGACCGTCAGTTGGTCGCCATGACGGCGGTGGGTGCTTGGAGCTGCTGATCGAGCCCAACGGCTACCTGGGGGTCTCCGAAGATCGAGCGCTACCGGCCTCCGCGGGGGCGAGTTGGGTCTCTCACTTCGTCAACGTCAACGCCGTCGGTACGTTCCTCTGGGCTGAGGACCAGGTGCTACGGCTGCGCTTCGACCCCATGTTCCCGGAGGACCGGTGGGGCACCGCTCCCGATGAACTCCTCGACGTCTTGCAGCGAACCGGCTTCCATTTTGGCGAGGAGACTCCCGAGACAGAACTGTCCTCACCTGCAGCGTTCGCGCTTGCGGAGCATCTGACCGGCGTCGCCATCACCCCAGAGCTACTCGAGGAGACCACGTTCACCTGCGCCACGGTGCGGATTCGGTGACGCCGTTCGTGCGTAGTCCCAAGGCCAGCCGTACAGACGGGATGTGGATGATGTTGTGGTGACGGACATCAGAGGCGACCGCGTGAAGGTCCACTTCCGGCTGGAGACAGACGAGGACGGCTGGCCGCCGGCGAGCGCGGAGAGCTTGTGGGCGGTGGACCTCGGCGACGGGACTGTGCGGTTGGACAACACTCCGTGGTTCGTACGCGGAGTCGCCAGTGACGACATCATCCGGGTGAAGGTCGACGATGAAGGTGTCCGCTGGGCTGGCGAGACGCTGCGGGCTTCAGGGAACTGCACCATCCGGCTGATCGTCCTGAGGGATGGCGCTCGGGGGCTGCCCGGCAGACCGTGCTGGAGACGTTCCACCGCCTCGGCACGACCGGTGAGGGGATCGAGCAGTTCCGGATGGTGGCTCTCGATGTTCCACCGGATGCGGACCTGCCTCGGATCCCGAAGCTCTTGGAGCATGGAGAGGCCAAGGGGTGGTGGCACTGGGAGGAAGGGTGTGTCACCGGCTCGTGGCGGGCCACGGCAGCGGCGTGACTGTCATAGAAGCTCGCCCCTCACGGTACGGAGGCGAGGAGGCAACGAGATGAGCACCCTTCGCTGCGTCAGATGCCAGCAGCCCCTGACGAGCGAGGTGGTGCCGGGGGAACCGCTCAGAGGGCCTGAGCGGCCGGCGGTCCACAAGGTCGTCTCTCCCCGGATGGCTCCGGCGATCTTCAAGGTCAATTTCGATGTCAGTCTGCTGACCTTTCACCCGGATGACGTTCCGGGGACTGCGCTGCACTCCGATTCTCGGCGTCTGGCTGGTTGCTGCGGGGTCGCCGGCCAGGATGGCCCCAACCTTGTGTGCAGCGGCTGTGGTGTCGAAGTCGGGACCAAGGAGTCTGACTGCTGGACCGACAACCTCGTGGCGTTGATCACCGCCGTTACGGATGAGCCCAAGGCGCGTTGCTGAAAACACCGACGGGCAACTTGGCGACGAACGGCGGCAGTCAGCACCTGATCAAGCGGAAGGTGGGCGGCGGCCACGGCCCGAACCTGGCGGACGAGGTGGAGTGGCTGCTGCCGACGCCGAAGGCGTCCGACGGGACCAAGGGATCGCCGAACCAGCGCCACGGCAACGGGGACTTGACCTTGCCCTCGGCGGCAGCCCGCTTGCGGCATGCCCCGGACACGGAGTCCGCGCCCACGACCGGTCGGCACGCGGTGGCCCGTCCCAGGACGCGTACGACGCAGGCACTGGCGCTGTTCGAGGCGGACGGCCCCAGACGTGGGGTCCGTACGCGGCGGCCATCTCCCGGTGGGAGCGGGTAACGCGCCCTGCACCCCCGCCCACCGACAGGGCGGGGCGTCTCAGTCCGCTGTTCGTGGAGTGGATGCAGGGGCTTGAACCCGGCTGGGTGACGGCAACGCCGGGACTGGGTCGTCCCGCCCAACTGGCCGCTTTGGGCAACGGGGTTGTGCCGCAGCAGGCCGCTCAAGCGCTGGAGATCCTCGCTCCTCCCGTCCCGGTCTGCTGCCATCACGGTTCGCGGTGAACGGCGGTTTCTACACCGGATTCCCGGCCGGGCCAAACCCGGATTTCTCCGGATCCTCGCCACCCCAACCACTCGACCTTGCGGAGGGGCAGCGATGACCGAATCACCTCAGGGGAGCAAGCCGATACGCGTGCCAGACCACGATCTGGACGACCTGGTCTCCACGGTCGCGAGGCTGGTCACGGAGAGCCGCAAACAGGGCGAGACGCTCGCCCGGCTCACCGACGACTTCCCGCCTTCGGATGAGGACGAGGGCACCGGGGCCGAGCACGGTGACGGCGAGGGCTTGGTCGCCGCGTCGGCGGCGGCCGAGCCGGGCGGCTCACCGGAAGGCCCAGCTTCGATCTTCATCCTGGCGCTCGCCGGCAACGCATACGTCGAGGAGCTTGCGGCGCTGGCCGGTTGGGTGCACGACCTGCTGCTTCCGGTCTACGGGCGAGAGATCACCACCGGTCGCCCCTGGTGCCGGCAGTGGCAGGAGCACCCCGAGGCCGTCGCCCGCCTGCATGCCCTGTGGCTGGCCTGGCAGCAGCTCACCGACGTCGAGGCCGGGCTCACCGGCCCCTCGACGTGGCACCGCGACCACCTCGACCCGACCTTGCTCCAACTCCGAGCGCCGGACGGCCCGTTCGGCGCATGCACCACCAGCCCGACCCGTCCCAACCACCGGCTCCTGGCCTCGCCCGAGCCCGCGGGAGCCTGACATGGCCGACACGTACGAACCTCCGATGCCGGACTACCGCATCGACGGCTTCGAAGCAGCCAACGAGGAGGTCGAGCGGCGCTCAGGCTGCCCGCACCCGCTCGCCGGAATCGCCGGTCTCGCAGTCCCCGCGGCGCCTGTCGTCGCTCCTCGCCCCGTACTCCTCGCCGTACCGCGCTCTCGTCGGGGTGCGCGGTGAGCCGGGCGCGCTACGCCTTCGCGGCGCGTCCCGAGGCTCTGGCCGACCTGCGCTCGGTCCCGGAGAACATCCGCGACCTGGCCCTGCTGGAGCTCCAGCACCTGGTCCACGGCAACGAACGCGGCGCGGCGCTGACCCGCGAGCTCGCGGGCTGCCACAAGATCTACGTCGATCCGGAGACCCGCTGGCGCATGGTCGTCCAGTACCGTGACGCTCCGTCATCCTCGCAGCACCGCCGGGAGATTTATCTCCTGGCGGTCGGCGAACGCCAGGACCAGAGCGCGTACCGCACCGCGGCTCGTCGGCTGGACCGCGAACGCGAGGCATCCGCCAAGACCACCCCGCTGCACGGCCGTCGTGCCCAGACGGCACGGTCCCGGTCCCCGCACGGGAGCGCAGCTCCGGCACACACCAGTTCGCCAGCCCCCGCCACCTCCACGGCTCCGCCACGAGCACGCCGCCGGCCGTGACGCCCAGCCCCTCATCCGCCGCCACCGCCCGGAGGTACTTCCCCATGCCACCTCTCGACCTCGGCGAACTCGCCCCGACCACCGAGGTCCGCGTTGCACCCGTCCACCTCGCAGGCCCCGGAACGAAGGAGGCCGTCTTCAGCATCCTCGACAAAGCTGCCGGGTGGTCGAAGACCGTCGCCTTCGGCGCGGACACGTACTACGCCAGCCCGTGCCAGCGAGTCCGTATCGCCAACCCCGTGGAGAGCCAGTACGGCGGACGGACGATCACCTATGCCGAGGACCAGCTCGGCGTACCGGACTGGATCACCACCTTCGACCGCAACACGCCCCAGGAGATCGTCGCCGCCTTCACCGAGACGCTCGTCCACAGCCTGCCCAACCACTTCCGGGACTACCTCAGCGGCGGCAAGCACCACACCGGCCTCAGCCCGGAGGGCGTACTGCGTCGCAACAAGTGGCAGTCGGTTCACGGAAGTCGGCCGCACTGGATCGTCTCCCCCGACAACCACGCGGCCTTGCGCACGCGCAGCGGGTGGCTCCACGAGTACACCGAGCTGCTGACACCAGAGAAGTCCATGTGGCGGCTGTCCGGAGGCGTCGATCCCGTCCGCGCTCCCAGTTGGAGGGCCTTCTTCAGCGGCAGCACCCCGCAGCACCTGCGTACCGCTGCTGCGGTTGCTCTTACCAGCTCTGACCCTGTGCCGCGTCTCGTCGGCGACATCCCCGACCGCCACCGCGACTTGGTGCACGTGCGCCTCGCCAAGCCGACCGCCGCCGTCCCCAGGGCTCAGGCGGCCCTGGCGCGCCGGCCGCACGCCGCCCACCTGCCCGCTCCCGGGGCGGAGGCCGCAACCCCGCCCGCATCCCTTGTCACGCATGGTCGTTCACGCCGTCAGCGCTGACGGCCCGCCGCTCGCCCCCGGAGATCCCGCATGCCCTCACACACGCCCGACGGCGACGTCTACATATCCCCCCTGTACCTCGCCGGTTCCACCGCCATCGGCGACCCAGCGCTGCAACCTCTCGTCGACCACGGTTTCACCCTGCAGAGCGACGAACTGGCGAACGTCTACGTCTCCTCCCCCGACCAGCATGTACGACTCGGATTCCTCCCCGAAGGCATCGACAGCACCTTGTGGAAGGTCGCCGCCCACAGCGACCCGTTCGGTCCCCCCGACTGGCTGTGCACCTTCGACGCCAACACGCCAACAGAGTTGGTGACCGCCTTCACCTCCGCCCTCGCCACCAGCTACGCCAAGGATCCGGACGCTGTCCTGACCGGCCCTCGCGGCCCGGCCGAGGAAGGCTTTCGTCCCCTGGACGACGCTGGATGGCAGCGAGGGAACTACCAGCTCACCACCCTCTTCACCGCCCCCGCCGGACTCGCCGGCCTCACCTACAGTGGCCGAGCCCTGAACCGACATGCCGAACTCCGCGGCGACCAGTACCGCTGGCTGCTCTGGGGTGGCCAGGACGGCTTCAGCTCACGCTGGTACGTCACGTTCACCTCCGCAGTCCCCATCGACCTGATCGCGGCGACCACCGCCCGCTTGGCCGACCCCAGCCCTGTGCTCCGCTACGAGCTCGAGGTCCCGGAACGAAACCGCAGTGCCGCACGCATACGACCTGTGTCTCCCCCGGTACCGACTCCGCTGGACGTCCGGCGTGCCGCAGCCGCACGCGCGCGTTCCCACGCAGGTCGCCTTGTCGGCCGCGCCCCCACAGCGTCCACAACCACGGGCAGTCCCAGTGCCGTCCTGCCAGCACGCCCCGCCCACAACAGGTGTGTTGCGGCGGCACGCTCATGACGAGAGTCGCCGTAGGCTTCCGTAGGCCCCATGACGCTCCTGGCTGGGTTCCCGCGCGGCGCCCACCGCCAAGCCCAGCTCCTCCACGCTCAGCTCGATCCGTCTACCATCTGCCATGCGGGATCGGCCCAGGGCCGCCGCCGCCACGTCGTCCACGGCCTCGTCGTACGTACGCATCGCCCTGTCCAGCGCGCTGCCCTTCCCTCTTCCATCGGTCGCCCCGGGAACAGCTCCCGGGGCGACCGATCCATTCCCCTACGGCTCACCAGCGGTCGCCGCCGCAGCCAGTTCGCCCACGGCAGACGCCTATCCCCCGGAAGGGACTGGAGACCTGTCCGTCGACCATGTCAACGTACGACCGCTTCGAAAAACCCCAGGTCAACGAAGGGTCTTCTACTCGTGACGCTTACCGCCACCACGCCGCTCCCGGTCCCCGCCGAACCTCCTCACGGCCCGCTCGGCAACCGTGAATGGCTGCTCGACTGCCACTGTGCGGGCCCGGTCGTCGACCTCCTCCAGGGCCAGGGTTGGGACGTCATCTCCGACCCGTACGCCAACGTTCACTGCTCCAGCCCCGACCAGCGTGTGTACGTCGGGTTCCTCCCCGAAACCGAGGAGGCCGCGCGCGGCGAGCTGTGACGCATCCAGGTCAGAAACACCGACGGCGAGGTGGCGTGGAGCCAGACATTCGGGGCGGGTGTCCCGGCCCGAGCCGTGGCCGGCTTCCTCGCCGCGCTCATCGCCTTCCCCAACCGCTACTGCGCCTGCGTCTGACCCTCGCCGACCGCCCTGCTCCACCAGCCAAGGACTTCTCTCTTGTCACACGAGACCACCGTTCGCCAGCTGATCCACCAGCTCCAGGCCGTCGACCCGGATCTGCCCGCGTACTTCGCCGTCAACCCAGACTGGCCCCAGGCCCACCGCATCGGTCACGTCATTGAGATCAGCGGCCCGGACGGTGCCGTCTACCTCGCTGAGAACGGTCAAGAGGGCGTACTGCCGCCCGAGGTCCGCGCTCACCTCGACTGGGCCGACGTGTGAACCGCCGGTCACGCTCGCCGCTCGCGGTGAGCGCGAAACCCCCTCCGTAACCACCTGGTGCTTGGCGATCTGACTCAACGCCCCAATGCCTCGTGATGTACTGGGGTACGGATCGGCCGTCCGCTCCGTACCAGTACGTCACCGATCCGACTTCCACGACCTGAGTGCCCGTACAAGACCGCACTCCCCTTCGTCCGGGCTCCGTTCTGCTGGGCTGGGAGCGGCGACATCGGATCACCCCGCTCATCCGGCTCGACCAGCGACAGCAGAGCGGGCCACAGCCCCGGATCGGTCTCGGTGGCCCGCTTACGGCCCCCGCCCGGCCGCCACACCCGGCCCAACGGCTCCTTTCCGGTTTCCAGCTCGAACACGACCCTGCGGACCGTGGTTTCGCTTGCTGCGACCGCCTGCGCGGCGGCCCGAATACCGCCACGTCCCAACAGCCGGGCCTCGACCCCATGAGCAGCCGCCGCTGTCGCTCATCCAGGTGCCGGAACAACACCGCTATCTTCACGGCGGGTTGATCACGGGTCTACGCCAGGGATGCGCATACCACACCAACGAGCCCCAGAACAGGAAGCAACACTTTGATGATCTCGTAAGCCCCCTTGGTTGACGTCCAACGTCGCCCGCCTCGCAGGCCACAGCATCGCCGCACTCTTCCCTTCTCCGCGGAGGCACCTCCGCGATGACCTTCCCGATGTTCACCAAACTCTTCGTGCGCTGAGCCATGGCCCTCACCCCGCCCCTGTCCATCGCCCCGGGGAAGGTCAGCCAATGACTACCGCCCGGCGCCGCCATGAACGCCGAGCACGCCGCCATCTACTTCCCCGGCCGCCAGCGCGGCTTCCCCTACCTCATCCTCGCCGGCTGGTCCCTGACCTCCTACGCGGTCTTCTGGACGTAGCGACACCGCCACCCCAGCGGACGCTCACGCACACAACTGCAGCGGAACCGCCGCGATCTGGCACGCAACCTGCAGATCGCGCAGGCGGTCAGCCGATTACCGACCCCCATAGCCACTAAACGTGGTCACGTGAACTCGTTTCGTGAAAAAGATCACGACCCTACTTGACGGAGCAAGATCCCTTTTGCTCACCGCTTGCCATCTTTGCTCTTTTTTTACTTCGGCTATCTTCGCAGCGACGTCACAAATGTGGCGGGTTCGTGAGTGAAAGGTCCGGAGAAACCGAATGATTCGAAACCATGCGTCACATCGGCGCAGACTTACTTGGCTTGGGGGGAGCACTCGCTGGATAGCGGGAAGCCTGTCCCTGGCTCTTGCCGTCACACTGCTTGACGGCGCGTACTCCACGGCCGACGCGACTCCGCAAGCACCCATGGAGGCGAAGAGCGCGGCCGTCACCGCAGCGGCGGACATACCGTCGGCGCGCGTGGCCGCCCGGCTGTCGGGTAAACGCGTGGAGGCGCTGTCGGAGCGTACCGAGACCTCGACGACCTGGGCGAACAAGGACGGTTCGCTCACCACGGAACTTTCCGCCGGCCCCGTTCGGTTCACGGACGAGGCCACGGGGAAGTGGCGTGAAGTCGACCTGGATCTCGTCCAGGGCTCCGACGGGACGGTGGAGCCCAAGGCCCACCCGGGCGGGCTGCGGCTGGCCGGCAGGTCCGGGACCCCGGCGACTTCGCTGAAAGCTGCTCAGCAGGCCAAAGCCACCGACTTGGTGACCTTAGGCGAGGGTGATCAGCAGATCACACTGCAGTGGAAGGGCGGCCTGCCGCAGCCGAAGCTGGATGGCACGCGGGCGGAGTACGTCAACGCCGTACCGGGCGCGGACGTGGTCGTGGAGGCCACCCGGACCGGCTTCGAGCAGTACGTCGAGCTCAAACAGCGCCCCGGAACCGGTGCCGAGAGCGGCTACTCCTACACGCTGCCGCTTAAGGCCAAGGGCCTGAAGGCGAAGCAACTCGCCGATGGCAGTGTGCTCTTCACCGACAAGAAGAACAAGAAGCGGGCCGTGATGCCCGCGCCGGTGATGTGGGACGCCACCGTGGATGAGCGATCCGGTGAGCACACCCGCAAGGCCAGAGTCGGTCTGAAGGTGGTCCAGAAGGGGTCGTCCGTCGACCTGGTGATCGCCCCGGACGCGGACTTCCTCGCCGACAAGGCGACGAAGTTCCCGGTCACGATCGACCCGTCCACCTCTTCGCTGTCGAACGTCTTCGATACCTATGTACAGCAGGGGGTGACGGTCGACCAGTCGACCGATGTCGAGCTGGACTGGGGCAACCCGGGCACCAAGAACGCGGACGGCACCCCGCGCACCGCGCAGACCTTCATCTCCTGGAACACCACGCCGATCCAGGACGCGCTGGTGCTCGACGCGAAGCTGTCGCTGTACAACTTCCATTCGGGCAACACCGACTGCAAGGCGTACCCGTGGGAGGTGTGGTCCTCCCCTGCGGCCTCCACCTCCAGCCGGTGGACCAACCGCCCGACGATGACGGCGAAGAAGGCCACCTCCACCGAGACCCGCGGCAACACGTCGTGCACCAGCACCCAGCCCAAGGGCTGGATCAACGCCGACGTCACCACACTGGCCCAGGAGTGGGCCTCGGCGAAGACCACCCGCGGCCACATGGGCATCCGCGCCACGGACGAGTCGGTGGTGGCGCAGTGGAAGCGGGTCAACTCCGCCAACGCGGCCTCGAACCCGCCGAAGCTGGTGGTCAACTACAACTACCGGCCGCGCACCGGCACCAAGCAGGAAGCCGGCCCGCCGTACTTCTCCTACAACGGCGACTACGTGGTCAACACCACCACGCCCACGCTGCGGGACACCTTCGTCGACGCCGACGGAGACAAGGTCAACGGCACCTTCCAGATCTTCGACTCCGCCACCAACGCCCAGGTCGGCAACGTCCTGGTGTCCAAGTTCGTGCCGTCGGGGCAAGTGGCCTCGGTGACCGTGCCCTCCGGCGTGCTCGCGGACGGCAAGACGTACAAGTTCCGCACCAGCCCGTACGACGGCACGCACTACAACACCGGCTGGTCGGCCTGGAAGACGTTCACCGTCGACACCAAGGCGCCTTCTGCGCCGACGAAGGTCGTCTCCACGGACTACCCGTCGGACAAGTGGGTCAAGGGCGCAGGTCAGGCCGGTACCTTCACGGTCACCCCGCCGGCCGGAGGTGACCACAACTGGCTGGAGTGGTCGCTGGACGCCGTGACCTGGACCAAGGTGACCACCAGCGGTTCCAGCGCGAACAAGGCCATCAGCGTCGCCCCGCCCAAGGACGGAACCCACACCCTGCAGGTGCGGGCCGTGGACAAGGCGGACAACAAGTCTGACTCCGTCGAGTACACGTTCCACGCGGGCCCCGGCGGCTTCGTCCAGCCCAACGACGGTGAACGCACCGCACGCCGACTTCCGCTCGTGGCGGAGGCCGAGAGCGCGAAGTACAACGCGGTGTCCTTCTCCTGGCGCCGCTCCGAGGCTGACAAGTGGGTGGCGATCCCCGCCGGCCACGTGACCTCCGGCGGTACCCCGCTGACGGCATGGCCCGTAGCGCTGACCAGCGGCAAGAACGCCCCGCTGGTGTGGAACGCCCCTGACACCGTTGACCCCGACGGCACGGTGCAGATCAAGGCCGACTTCACCGGACCGAACAGCGCCTCGGGCAGCACCGAGCCGCTTACCGTGGTCGTCGATCGCAATGCCGACGGCGCCACCACCCAGGAGGTGGGCCCCGGTACGGTGAACATGCTGACCGGCGACTTCGGCCTGTCGGCCACCGACGCCAACGCGTTCGACATGACCGTCACGCGTACGGCCTCGTCCCGCACACCGGACAAGGGCGCCACCCAGGAGGGACAGGCCCCGATCTTCGGCAAGGAGTGGGTGTCGGGCGCGACCGCCGAGCTGACGGACTCCGACTACTCCCACATCCGCAGGATCTCCGACACGGCCGTGGCCCTGGTCGACAACGACGGTGAGGAGACCCACTTCACCGCGAACGCGGCCAAGACGGGCTGGATTCCGGAACCGGGTTCGGAGGACCTCACCCTCAAGGGAAGCGTGAGCAGCACCTTCACGCTCTCCGACACCGACGGCACGGTCACGCAGTTCACCAAGCCCGATCCGGCCGTGCCGACCTGGCAGGTCTCCAGCACACTGCTGGACGGGCTGTCCAACTCCACGACCACGGTGATCTCGCAGAAGACCACCTACAACGGCAAGGACGTCGCTCGGCCCAAGTGGGTCATCGCACCCACTTCGGCCGCGACCGCTGCGGAGTGCGCCGCCGATCCGTCCACCAAGGGCTGCCGGGTCCTGGAATACCTGTACCCCTTGACCACCACCGCCACGGACACCGAGTTCGGTGACGTGGTGGGCCGGGTCAAGAACATCCGGCTGTGGGCCACCGAGCCGGGGGCTGACAGCTCCAAGGTCCTCTCGATCGCGTCGTACGCGTACGACACGCAGGGGCGGCTCCGCGAGACGTGGAACCCTCGCATCTCACCTGCGCTGAAGACGCAGTACGAGTACGACAGCGCGGGGCGGGTCGTCAAGTTCACCCCGCCCGGCGAACTGCCCTGGACCTTCACCTACGGCAAGGCGGGCAACGCCGCCACCGCCGGTGACGGCATGCTACTCAAGGCCACCCGCGCGGGGCTGAAGCAGGGCACCGCCGATGTCGAGGAGGGCACGGCCGCCACCAGCATCGTCTACGACGTGCCGCTGACCGGCACCGCCGCACCGAACAAGATGGGTGCCTCGGATGTGAAGGCATGGGGCCAGCTCGACGCACCGACGGACGCGACCGCGGTCTTCCCGGCCGATGTCGTGCCGTCCTCGCACTCCGGCGGCTCGCTGACCGCGGCCGCCTACAAGCGGGCCGACGTGCACTACCTGGGCGTATCCGGCCGTGAGGTCAACTCCGCCACCCCCGGCGGCCATATCTCCACCACCGAATACGACCGCTTCGGCAACACCGTCCGTGGACTGACCGCCGCCAACCGCGCCGTCGCCCTCGGGCTGACCGCCGACGACAAGGCCACCCAGGCCGACCTCGGCATCACCCAGCTCCCCAGCGCCGAGCGTGGCGACCTGCTGGCGACCCGGTCTGTCTACAACGAGACCGGAACCCGCGTACTGGAGGAGTTCGGCCCGCTGCGCAGGGTCGACCTCACCGCCGATCTCAAGCAGGGCACCACCTCGCTGGCGTCTACGGGCACTTCGGTCACCGCGCGTCCGTGGACGGTCAACGAGTACGACGCGGGCCGGCCCACGGACGGCACCGCCAAGGTCAAGGACCAGATCACCAAGGTCACCGTTGGCGCCCAGGTGCGCGAGCACCCCTCCGTCCAGGGCGAGGCCCGGGTCACCCAGACCGTCTACGACTGGGCCAAGGGCCTGCCGACCAAGACGATCAAGGACCCGGGTGGTCTGGCGATCACCGAGACCACGGAGTACGACGCCCAAGGCCGCACTGTCAAGCAGCTGCTGCCTGGTGCGACAGGCACGGACGCGGCGACCCGCGTGACCACGTACTGGTCCGCGACCGGGACCGGCGCCTGCGCCGGCCGACCGGAGTGGGCCGACCTGGTCTGCTCGGTCGGACCCGCCGGCGCGATCACCGGTGGCGGCTCCAACCCGACGGGGCTGCCGAGCAGCACCACCGAGTACGACTGGTGGGGCAACACGGCCAAGGTCATCGAGACCGCCAACGGCAGCACCCGTACGACGACCACGATGTACGACGGCGCGGGCCGGTCGATCAAGACCGTCGTCAGCGGCGGGCTCGGCCAGGCGGTGCCGGAGGCCACCACGGAGTACGACCCGCTCAACGGCAAGGTGGCCAAGACCACCTCGCCTACCGGCGGCACGATCACCAAGGCGTACGACAGGCTCGGCCGCCAGATCGCATACACCGACGCGGACGGCGGCAAGACCACGACCGAGTACGACCTGCTCGACCGGCAGGTCAAGGCGACGGACACGGTGCCGTCGACGGTCACGTACACCTACGACACGGCCATCGAACCGCGCGGCCTGGCCACAAAGACCACCGACTCGATCGCCGGTACGTTCCAGGCAACGTACGACGCGGGCGGGGCGGTGGTGACCGAGAAGCTGCCCGGCGGCTACACCGTCAAGCAGACCAACGACCCGTCGGGTTCCGCCGTCGACCGTACGTACACCCGTGACAACGACGGCACCATCGTCTACTCGGACACGGTGACCGAGTCCATCCACGGCCAGGTCACCAGCCATGCCGGCTGGTCCGACCAGGCTTACGGCTACGACGTCACGGGCCGCCTCACCACGGTCGAGGACACCAACGAGACGGTCTGCACGCGCCGCAGCTACGCCTTCGACGCGCGCACCAACCGCAAGTCCCTGACCACGGCGACAGGAGCGCCCGGCACCGACTGCCCCACCAACGGAGGCACCGCCGCCAACTCCACGTACGACAGCGCCGACCGGCTAGTGACCTCCGGGTACACCTACGACGCGTTCGGCCGTACGACCGCCCTGCCGGACAGCACCATCGGCTACTACGCCAACGATCTTGCGTACCAGCTGACCTCCGGCGGAAAGCGCCAGACGTGGCAGCTCGACGCGGCCCTGCGCTTCCGCTCCTGGAAGGTGGAGACGGGCAGTGGATCGACCTGGACGCAGACCGCGTCCAAGCTCAACCACTACGACGGCGACGGCGACAACCCGCGCTGGATCGTGGAGGACACCACCACGGGAGCCCTGACCCGCAACGTCGACGGGACCTCCGGCGACCTGGCGGCGATCACCACCAAGACCGGCGACACGGTGCTGCAGCTCACCACCATCCACGGTGATGTGGCACTCCAGCTCCCGCTGGACGCGAGCAAGGCCCCGGTCGCCCTGGACTCGGACGAGTACGGCAACCCGAGGAGCGGCCAGGAACCGACCCGCTACAACTGGCTCGGCGCCAAGCAGCGCTCCGCGGAGACCCTGACCGGCCTGACCCTGATGGGTGTCCGCCTCTACAACCCCCAGACCGGCCGCTTCCTCTCCCTCGACCCGGTCTACGGCGGCAACGCCAACGCCTACGACTACGTTCATGCCGATCCCATCAACCGCCTGGACCTCGATGGAAAGTGGGGAATCTCCAAGAGATGGAAGCGTAGGCTGCTGCGAGGTGCGGTCTATGCAGGAGCCGCGTTCGCCACAGCGGGCGTCTGCGCCGCCACCGGAGTAGTCGGATGCATCGTTGCCGGCGCCGCGATCGGCGCGGCCGGTGGCGCGGGAGACTACTGGGCCAAGCGACGATTCGGAAATCGCGCCAAGTTCAAGCGCCGGGACTTCTGGGGAAGCGTGGGCACGGGCGCCGGTTTCGGTCTCGCCGGCGGAGTCGGTGGTGCTGCCTGGAAAGGTGTCGGCAGGGGTCTCAAATATGTAGCGAAGACGAAATACAAGCCCAGGCACGCCGTGCCACGCGGCAGGCATCGCAGGCACTGACGGCCGGAGAAGAAAAAGAACAATGAAATTGTCTGATCTGCTCATCCTCATGGGCGTCCTGGCCGTAGGAGGGGCTCTGGCCCTCCTGTTCGGCGGTGGCATTCCGAGTCAGGCCGTGCTGGCGCTGACAGTCGGCGGAGGCGGAGCCTACGTCGGCACGAGAATCAGGAACCGGAAGAACCCCAGAGGGTGACAATCGCAGGGCCCACGCCACGTGCTCAGATGAGCTACGTGGCGTGGGGCCTGCAGGCCGCGTCGGCGAGACCCGGCGGCTACACCGTCAAGCAGACCAACGACCCCTCGGGTTCCGCCGTCGACCGTACGTACACCCGTGACAACGACGGCACCATCGTCTACTCGGACACGGTGACCGAGTCCATCCACGGCCAGGTCACCAGCCATGCCGGCTGGTCCGACCAGGCTTACGGCTACGACGTCACGGGCCGCCTCACCACGGTCGAGGACACCAACGAGACGGTCTGCACGCGCCGCAGCTACGCCTTCGACGCGCGCACCAACCGCAAGTCCCTGACCACGGCGACAGGAGCGCCCGGCACCGACTGCCCCACCAACGGAGGCACCACCGCCAACTCCACGTACGACAGCGCCGACCGGCTGGTGAACTCCGGTTACACCTACGATGCGTTCGGCCGTACGACCGCCCTGCCGGACAGCACCATCGGCTACTACGCCAACGACCGCCGAGCCGCGCTCAGTTCCTGTCCATGAACTGAGCGTCGAGGCTGCGGAGCGGAAGCGGTCGAGTCGTCCGGACCAGCAGGACCTCTTGGTAACAACAGCGGTGTCAAAGCCGGCCGCTGCTCCAAGAGGTCCTGTCATGCCGTTGTACGCCACCACGCCGCCCCGTGTGTCTCTGCTCGGCTGTTCCTACGCGGCGTGCCAGTTCGGCCACGGCGCCGACCGACCTGTCCGTCCGTGCCGCTACAGCACGGACATGACGGACGCGGAGTGGTAGGCCATCGCGTCGCTGCTGCCTTGGCCGACCTGGCTGGACGGCAACGGCCGGCGCCCGGCCAGGGTGGGTGGTGGCGCGGAGACGGATGATGCCATCGCCGAGCCGCGTCTCCTTCTGCAGCCTCAGCAAGGGGTCGTCGGCTGCCGTCTCCGGCAGCACGCTTCTCAGGGGCCGCAGGTCTTCGGTGCGCATTGACGTCGTCTCCTTGTCCTATTGTTCACCAGCCGTAACAGCGCCAGCCGTGGGCGTCCAGCCCTTTGAGGTGCTGGTCAGCGACGTGGGCCCGGCCTGCGGGAGCTGTTCGTGTCGGTGCGAACCGCGGACTCGGCTGCGTGCGGCTTCGGGGGCCGGGACTGCGGAGCAGGTGTCCGCCGGTGCACTCGCGTGCGGGGCAGGTCTGCTGTGGCCGGCAGTTTCCCGATACGCCGCAGGCGCCAGACGAGTACGTCCGTGACGCTGTCAGCGGTCTCCAACTCGCGCCACCCGATCGCCTGCTGGAGCAAGGCGCCCGGGTCGTGTCCCCCCCGTTCGGCTTGGGCGAGGGTGGCGGCGAGCGCATCCCAGCCTGGCTCGCGCAGGATGTGGTCGGCCTGCCCAGGCAGTGCGGCTTCCACAGTGTGTGCGTAGCGGTCGCGTACGGGGGCGGGGAGTTGGCGTCCCTGCTCGCGCATCGCCTTCATGGGTGTGGTGGCTGCGGACTGGTAGGCGGCGCGCAGGTGTTGTGTGGCTTGTCGAGCGGCGGCGGCCTGCTGGGCGTGACCGCGGGCGGAGTGCCAGTGGATGGTGGCGATCGTGACGAGGACCATGGTGGACAGGAGCATCGCCGTGGTGCCGCCGTCCTCGCCTTTGCCGAGGGCGTTGCCGGCTCGGACGATGCCGCGTGCGGCGGAGCGGAGGGCGCGGTGGTCGGTGTGCTCGGCGAGGATGTGGGAGCGGGTGGCGCGTTCGAAGGCACGGGCGGCCTGGGCGAGTTCCCTGCGTGTGGAGGCTGGGGCGGTCTGGGCGACGGCGTCGAGGAGTTCGCCGACGCCGACGAGTTGCGCGGCACCTGCTGCGTCGTCGTCCCCGGCAAGTACGGTGACGGCCTCCTCGGCGACACGCGTGGCGTCGCGGCGCGCACTGGCCGGGCGAGCTGCCCGTTGGGCTGGGCCTGCGGCAGACGTCGGCTCGTCCTCGGGCTGTCCGGCCGCGAGGCGTTGACGGATCCTGGGGAGGGAGAGGTCGGGGGCGAGCCGGGAGCCGGGGAACCAGATGGGCTCGCCGTCACGGTTGCGGTCGCCCGGCAGGGCGACCTTGTAGCCGAGGACATCGCCGGACGGGGCGAGGCGCTTTTCGAGGCGTAGGCCGGCTTCGACGAGGCGGCGGAAGAACTCGTCCTCGTCGTCGGCGCCGGCCAGCGCCTGGCGGACGTGTTCACGCAGCGTTTCGCGGGGCGGCTCGGCACGGCCGGTGCGCTCCGCCTTGGCGCGTTCGGCGCTGGTGGGGCGTTGGGCGGCGGTGCCGTCGCCCTCGTTGAGGATCTGCAGGCCCCACTCCTTTTCGATCTTGCGGCATTCGGCCTGGGCGCGCATGCCGTCCTGGTGGCGGCGGGGGCTTCGTCCGTCCTCGCGCTTGAGCGTGGCGACGATGTGGATGTGGTCGTCGGCGTGGCGTACGGCGATCCAGCGGCACGCCTTGTCGTCGCCTTCCTCGGCGATGCCGGTGGCGTGGACGATGCGGCGGGCGACCTCGGCCCATTCGGCGTCGGTGAGGTGCCGGTCACCCGGGGCGGTGCGGACAGGGCAGTGCCAGACGTGCTGGGCCGGGCGGCGGTCCTTCGGGAGGGCGAGGACGGGGAGGTCGAGCCGGTCGGCGAGCTGCTTGAGGGTGGCGGTCGGGTCGCGACCTGGGTCGGGTGCGAGTTCCGGCGTCCAGGCGGTGACGAGGTGCGGGTCGGTGTGTTCGTCCCGGCGGCCTGGTCCGTAGAGGTAGGCGAGGAGTCCGTACGTGCGGCTGCCGGTGGAGATGTCCGGGACCACGGTGTCAGCGCCTCGCCATCTCGATGGCTGCGGCCTCGACCCTGGCTGCGGCACGCAGGACGCGGGCGACGGCGTCGTTGGCGTACTCGGCCCGGCCGCCGGAGTTGAGGACGCGGGCCACCTGGTTGAGGTTGTTGCCGACGCGGGCGAGCTGGGCGCTGGCGGACATCAGCTCCTCGACGCGTCCACGCTGGTCCAACAGCAGTGCCCGGGGACCGCCTTGGGCGACCGCGACCGCGGCGTCGGCGAGGAACCCGGCGGTCTTCAGACCGACGGCTTCGGCGGCGCGCTTGACGATGTCGAGTTCGTCGCGGGTCAGGCGGACGCTGCGGACTTGGTCGCGGTGCACGCTCTGGCGCAGGCGTGAGCGCGTACGCGGCGCGGAATGCGCGGCTTCTTCTCCCCCCGGCTGCGATCCGCCCTCGGTCGCGGCCCCGGAGTCCGGCGCCCACTGGTACCGGGCCTCCCCCGCCCCCTCGGGGGTGGGGGCATGCGCTTCCGAAACTCCTCCGCGGCCCGTGGCTGCGGAGGAGTTTCGGAAGCTACAGCTTGCTCGGCCTCGCGCCGGGCAGTGGCCTTCGCTCGGGTCAGGGGGTGTGCCGAGCGGATCGGGGAGCGTCATCGGGGCAGTCCGGGGATGTCGCGGCGTACGTCGCGCAGGACTTCGGCGACGAAGTCGAGGGCGAGGACGGGGTGGTGGAGGGTGCGGGGTGTGCTCGTGGCTGTTCGCTGGACGGTCCAGGCTCCGTCGGGGCCGGGGTCGGCTTGATGGAGGTGTCCGTACCGGCTGAGCACGGTGATCCAGGCGTCGGCTTCGGCTCGGGTGGCCGAGGTGGTGCGCATGGTGACGGCTCCGGTGCGTGTGCGGGGTGGGCGGGGGCGTGTGCTCGGCGGGCGCACCGGTCCGGGTGTCCGGGCCAGGGCGCCCACCGGGCAGGCTGTCCGGTCAGCCGGTCTGGGTGTCCGGGGTGTCCGGGGTGTCCGGAGCTTGTTCCGCCTCCTTGCGGAGGTGCTGCATCAGGACGGTCAGCCGGTCATTGCCGAGGCCGTGTCCGTGACCGCGGATGGAGTCGGCGACGACCTTCCGGGTCAGGTCGCCGGCCTCGGTGACCGCCTGGCGGGCGATCACGAGAAGCTGCTCGTCGGTGACCGGGGCCGGCTTGCGGGCGCCGGTGTCCGGACGGGCGGTGGGACTGGTCTCCCGGGCCGCGACCGAAGTGATGTCCGGACGCTTGGCCAGTTCGGGGCGGGTGACCGGGCGGGGTCTGGGGGCGGGGTGTCCGCCCTGGTCAGCGTCGCGGCCACCGTGCTCGGGCTCCGGCTCGACCAGCTTCTCCTGCTGTCCGGACAGGGTGTCCGAGGTGTGGGTCGCCGGGGTGTCCGGCCCCTTGGTGACCGCGGGGCGGCCGGTGTCCGGGCTGGGCAACTCGGCGTGGTGTCCGGAGGTGACCGGGGCTGGTCCGTGTCCGCCCCTTGTCGGGTAGGTGTCCGGACGGTCACCGGTGACCCGGTCCGTCCGGACGCTCTCCGGGTGTCCGGACGGGCTGGCCTCGGTGGCCCGGCGGGCGATCAGGATGTACAGGTGGACGGCTCCGGCCAGGGCGAGCGGAGCCAGGGTGGACAGGACGCCGACGGTGAGGTCGCCGAGCCGGAGGCCCGCACCGTCGTGCTGCTGCTGGTTGAGGCGTACGGCGTGCAGGGCGTTGGCCCAGATGCTGGCGGCGGTCGCAGTACCGAACAGCGTCCACACGTAGCAGCGAGCGGCCAGCGGGGCTGTGCGCAGGACCAGGAGGGCTCGCACCCCGTAGGCGATGAATCCGTCGATGACCAGGGGGAAGACGAAGGTCAGGAGTCCTCGGACGTGGATTGCGGTGGCCATCTGCTGCAGGGCGTCGTACGACAGGGCGCATCCCGCGCCGCCGAGGGCGACGACCGCGGCCCGGTCCCAGCCGTTGATCCGCGCCGGTATCGGCGCGACATGGCTCACGCCGCCTTCCCGAGGTCGTCGCGGCCCGGGAGCTTGGCCGTGGGGTTCTTCAGCTTGCGGGGTCGGCTCCTTGACGTCTTCTCGGCCTTCTCCTGCTGTTCGACGGCCCGATTGCGGATCTCGCGACGGGTTCGCCGGTAGAGCTTCCCGGCATGCTCCTCGCTGATCTTCAACAGCCAGGCGAGCCGTGAGGCGGGCAGCTCGGCCTGGTAGGCCGCGCGGGCGACGGCGCGGCGCTCGGCCTTGGTGAGGTGGATGTCGCGTCCGGCCAGGACCTCGTTGACGCGGCCGTAGTCGAGACGGTGCTCCAACTTCTTGTGCAGGGGCTCACGCTCCTCTTCGGTCATCCCGCCCCGGATACCGGCGCTGTCGCCGTTCTCGAGGGCGGCGTCGAGGCAGACCCTGCGGACGGGGCACTGGGTGCACAGGGCCTTGGCCGCGCGGATGCGGTCGACCTCGTCGGGCTCGGGGAAGAAGAGTTCGGGGTCGACCTTGTGATGGGGCGTCGAGCCGCAGGCGGCTCGGTCGCGCCAGGTGTGGTCGCCGAGGATGCGGGGCTGCGGGGTCTTGGTGCGGTGCATGGGGATGTCTCCGTATCCCCCGGGGCGCGTTCGGGCAGGAGCGACCAGGGGGTTGGTGCGGGAAGGAGGCGGGCTGTGTCGGCCGCCCGTGGGGCAGGGTCAGACACGGGCGGCGGCGAGAGCGTGTCGCTCGGCCGCGAGGGCGCGTCTGCGGTCGAGGCCGTCGAGGATGACCCGGTCGGTCATCTCGGTGAGCCGCGAGGCGACGCGGTCGCCGATATGGGCCCGCAGGTCGGCCATGCCGAGGTTGGTGGTGATCAGGGTCGGGAGCATCGCGTTGTAGCGGCGGTTGATGAGCCGCATCGTGATCTCCTCGGTCCACTCGCTGCTCTTCGCGGCACCGAGGTCGTCGATGATCAGCAGCGGGCAGCGGGCCAGGTCCATCAGCTCGCGTTCGCCGTCGTGCCCGGGGCGGGGGCGCAGCTCCGCGTACAGGTCGGCGGCCGTGACCGCCTTCCAGCGCAGCCGGACCCCGGCGATCAGGAGCGAGCGGACCGCTCCGTACGCCTGGTAGGTCTTGCCGGTCCCGGTGGTGCCGACGATCAGCAGCGAGCGTCCCTCGGCGAGTCCCGGGGCGCCCTCGGGCCCGGGGCGTCCGCCCTGGGCGACCTCGCGGACCCAGGCGGCGACGGCCGGATGGTCGGCGACAGCGCCTCGGTAGCGGGCCGGGATGCGGGCCTGTGCCGCCTGGAGGGCGGGGATGGGCTCGACAGGGTCCGTGAGCCTGGTG
This sequence comes from Streptomyces sp. NPDC001020, assembly GCF_053599115.1. Lineage (NCBI taxonomy): Bacteria > Bacillati > Actinomycetota > Actinomycetes > Kitasatosporales > Streptomycetaceae > Streptomyces > Streptomyces sp. NPDC001020. The sequence continues at coordinate 213,030 of NZ_JBSFLQ010000004.1, forward strand.
TTCGGGTCGATGCCCCGGGAGGTGAGGATCTGGGCCAGGCGACGGGCGATGCCACCGACGGGCTGGGCGTCGTAGTCGCGCATCACAGCTCCTCGGCGTAGGCGGCGGCAGGGTCGGCCGGGTTGGCCCAGGCCCGGTGGGCAGGCACGTTAGGCCGGGATTCCGGCCGGCCCAAACCAGCGCGGGTGGCGTTCATCGCCTCGTGGACGAGGCTCGGCAGGGTGCTGGGATGCAGGCCCTTGGCGCGGTGGAGAGCCAGACCGGCGCGGATGTGGCCGGGCTCGATGCCCTCCGCGAGGAGCCTGGCCGTCTCGCGGCCAAGGTGACCGAGGATGCCGCTGGGTGGGCGGTGTGCGCAGGCGGCGGCGTACTCGGCAATGAGCTGCTGGGCCGGGGTGGTCTCCGGCGCGGGGGCGCTTGCGCCCCCCGAAGGGGAAGTTCCTTGATCCAGGTTCCTAGGTCCAAGATCCAGGACGTGAGGGCTCACGGAGGGTTCAGTGCCCCCTCCGCGAGGGTTCACTGAGGACTCACTGAATGCCTCGCGACCTGCGGTTTCGTGCGCTACGGAGGATGCGGGGGAAGTTCGTGCGTCCTCAGTGAACCCTCCGTGAGCCTTCACTGAGGGTTCCGGGACGACTCCGTGAGCCTGCGTCGCAACCGCCTTCGGCGTCGCTGCACCGTGCTTCGGGCACTCGGGGAGTCGGCTGCGGCTCGCGCGGTTGATCTTCTGGTGCTGGTACCAGGTGACGATGTGCAGGTACCGCTTGCCTCCGTCGTCCTCGTAGCGACAGATCAGGTTGGCGTCAGCGAGCTGGATCAGGTCGTCCTCCACGTCGACCGGCGTGCGCCCGCCGCGCACGGCCCAGAGCTCTCCGCAGAGTGCGGCAGGCTGGTCGCGGACGCGGCCGTGGTCGTCGGCCCGGCTGATCAGGCCGAAGAAGGTCCGCTCCGCATAGACGCTCACCTGCGCCAGGGACTCGGAGGTGAAGGTTTCGGGCTTGAAGGTTCGGATCCTCGCCACGGTCAGCGCCTCCCGTCCGCGACCGCGTGCGTCTCGGCGGCGGGGCGCAGGACACCGGTGGCGAGGTCGAGGTCGTGTGCCTCGCTCCAGTTCGCCCAGGGGTGGGCGCGCATCACCCAGCGTGCGGCCGTCAGCCCCTGAGCCCGGTTGAGGGCGACAACCCTCCCCTGCGCGTTGTAGGCGCGGGCGTACGGGCTGGGCCAGGTCCGGTCGGGTTCGCGCTGCGAGACGCGGATGGTGCGGGCGCTGGGCACCATGTCCGCGAGGAGGGTGGCCAGGCGACGCTGGCGGGAGCCGGTAGCAGGATCGAGGGCCTTGACGGGCTGGGCGGTACGCGCCCTTCCGTTCCGGGACTCGGGCATGCGAGAATTCCTCACTCGTAGGTGGAGTGGGTCGGCCGTTCTCGTCGAAAAGGTCAGTCGACCCGCCCCGGTTATGAATCCGCGCCCCTCAGGGGTGGCGGGACTGGCGCCTGGAAGCTGCTACTTCTGGGCGCCGTTTTCGTTTGCTTCTCGCGTGCGACCTCACGGCCCTCTGAGCGGCGGCGTTCGCACCCGTTCCCCCCTTCCGCCTCGGCCTGGCCCTCGGAAGCCACAGCCACGTTTATTCACACCAGTTGATGTCGACGCGACGACACTAGACCAGCAAATATGGATCACGTCAACTGATGAGAACGGCTCAGCTCGCTCAGGCCGTGTATCGTTCACACCAGTCGATACGACCGGATCGAGCGAGCAACGAAGGACGTCATGAGCGAAGGAGCGCCCGCCGAGCAGCGCACCCTCGCGCAGAAGCTCGACCATCTCTTCACGACGGTCCACCCGAAGAACCGCGGCCCGTACAGCTACGAAGAGGTGGCATCAGGCATCGAGCGATCCGGGGGACCCACCATCTCGGCGAGTTACATCTGGAGCTTGCGGACGGGCAAGAAGGACAACCCGACCATGAAGCACCTGGAAGCCCTCGCAGGCTTCTTCGGCGTCTCCCCCGCCTACTTCTTCAGCGACGAGTCCGCCGAGCGGATCGCCGCCGAGTTGTCACTACTCGCCTCCATGCGGGACAACCAAGTAAGGGATGTCGCCCTCAGAGCCTCAGGACTCTCGACGGAAACCCTTCAGACGATCAAGGGATTCATCGAGCGGGCCCGCACCCTGGAAGGACTCCAGGACGGCGGGGAATCCGACACATAGGTAGAAATCCCCCTGTCGGCACGACTTCGACCTGGCCGCGATTGTGGCGTGACACACAAACCCCTATGGGTCGGCCTCGCACCTCCACAGCAACACCACCCCGTCAAGAGGCTTCACATGCCCCTGATAGAGCCATGATCAATTGACGCGGAATCAGTCATAGCGCTTGATCATTGACGATCCCGGCGCATGGCCGACAAATACCTCCGTGACGCTTGTCGTATCTTTGCGAGGCCGGAATGCGATCTTCCGGTTGCCTCACAACAGCGACACCTGCAGAGCGGAGTTGGCCTTGCGTAGCCGGCGCGAGCAACCTGGAACCGGCCGTAACGGCCGCCCGGACCTCGAGAACCTGCTCGCTTCGATCGATATCCCAGAGCCGTTCGACGTTCAGGTCCTCTGCAACCGGATCGCGGCACAGCGTGGTCGCGCGCTGCACCTGCACAGCGTCCCAGGGATCTCCGGCACCGACGCCCCCTGCGGCGTCTGGATCGCGACGGAGAAAGCGGACCACATCTTCCACGAAGCAGCGACCAGTCCGATGCACCGGGACCACATCGTCCTGCACGAGATCGGTCACATGGTCCTGGGTCACACATCGATCATCGACGGCGTCCGGCCGGGGAGCGGAGATCTGTTCGCCGACATCGACCCCGCCACCGTCGTCAGCTTCCTCACCAGAGCCAGCTACGGAACCGAGGACGAACGGGACGCCGAGCGGTTCGCAGGCATGATCGCCGGCAAGGCCGCCGCCTCTTCCTCCCGCAACAGCAAGACCGCAGGCAGTAGTGTCCTCCAGCGCCTGGATGACGCGCTCAGCGACTCGTAAGAACACGGTGCGATGATCAACGTACTTCCCGCGGCCATGCTGTGGCTGGTCACCGCGTGGCGCGCGCCGGCCGCATGGCGCGATCCCGGCAAAAGAGTCCTGTGGACCGCCTTCCTCGCCCTGGCTGTCGCGATGACGATCAGACCGCACATCGTCGCCGCCCCCATGGACGCCCGCCTCCGGGTCAACAACCTCAGCGCACTGTGCAAACACCTGAGTGGCATCGTGGCTGCGCACTCGGTGCTGACCTTTGTACACAGAATGGCGGAGGAGAAGGCGGCAGGGCTCAAGACATCCCGCCTGCACGTCGTCTTCCCTGTCGCCGCCGCAGTCGTCATCGTGGGGTTGTTCTTCGCTACTCCTCAGCCGCACGAAGCTGTCGACCTGCTCACCGAGTACGCCACCGACTGGCGCATCGCTGTCTATGGAGTGCTCTTCACGGCATACCTCGGGACTGCGTTGTTCAGTGCCTCTCGCCTGTGCTGGCGCTGGGGCAGGCAGCCCGACACCGGCCTTCTCGGCCGTGGCCTGCGCCTGACGGGAATCGGCACCACCATCGGAATCGCCTACGCCGTACATCGTTTCCTCACCGTGACCCTGCGCTTCCTGGGCCGCAGCCCCGTTGCGACCAGCACGAGCGAGGCGATCAGCAGCCTTCTGCTCTTCAGCGCGTTGGTCTTCATCGTGAGTGGCAGCACGCTGCCAGCCCTCGGACGACTGCACCGCTGGAGTCGCGAATTCCGCGACCTGCTGCAGCTGTACCCACTCTGGCTCAGCCTCACGGAGGCCGTACCTGCCGTCCGCCTCGACCCGCCCCAGGGCAGAACCTCCGAAACACTCCACCCCCGCCACGTCCACGACCGGCTGTACCGCCGGACAATAGAGATCCGGGACGCTGTACTCGTCCTGAGCGACCATGCCTCCGCCAGCCTGCGTGACCAGGCTCATGCCCATGTCGCGGCATCCGGCCTCATCGGCGCCCAGGCCGACGTCGCCGCAGAAGCCTGCTGGATCATCGGCGCCAAGAAGTCCCGCCAGCGCAACGAGCCCTCGTCCGGCGAGCCTCTCCCACCCGCCAGCGGCGGCCGGGATCTGCCCAGCGAGATCCACGCGCTGAAACAACTCGCCAGGGCCTACAGCTCCGACCTCACCCGCACCTTCGCCGCCAAGCTCGACCGTGCCCAAACGCTGGAGACGACACAGTGACCCTGTCCCGCACAGCCCGCCTCATCACCGATACCCTCGCGCCGGCCAACCTCGTCATCGCAATACTCCTGATCATCGGCTGGCACAGCACGAGCAGCGTCACGGGACTCGGATGGGGCGTGCTGGCAGCCCTGTTCTGCGGCGGTATCCCGTTCGCCGTCATCATGCTCGGCGTGAAGCGCGGCAACTGGACCGACAAGCACATACGAGTCCGCGAGCAGCGAGCCGTCCCTCTGCTCGCCACGGCGGCATCGGTACTCGTCGGCATCTCGCTTCTTGTCGCCTTCCGCGCTCCTCGTGAGGTCTTCGCCCTGGTCGTCGCCATGCTCGTCGGCCTCATCGTGACCATGATCGTGACTGTCTGGTGGAAGGTCTCGGTGCATACTGCCGTTGCCAGCGGAGTAGTCGTGATCTTGTTGCTCGCGTACGGCGCACGCATGGTGCCGCTGGTGTTGGCGATCGCAGCCATCGGCTGGTCCCGCGTCGCCCTGCGCGATCACACCCCCGCCCAGACCGTCGTTGGCGCCCTGCTCGGCGGGCTGGCAGCAGCCGTTGTGTTCAGCCTCTTGCGCTGAAGCAGCCCCTGGCCAGCTTTGGCTACCACCGCCGGCGGCTGAACCGCCGACGAACTCCGTCCTTCCTCTTGCCAGGATCCGCCCCTATCAGGCGGCGCCGATACGACGGTCACCGTGGTCATCTGGCGATGGGAACGCGAAGGACGGTCCCGGAAGCCATCTCGGTCAGGGCCTCGTCGAGCACTTCGTGGCTCCAGCCGAGCTTCACGAGGTGCGGGTCGTTCTCGGCCTGAACCCGCTCCCGCAAGGCCCTGACCCGTTTCAAGGCGTTGTCACGGCTGATGCGGGCCCGCTCCGCGAACTCCTGTGACGTAGCGCCGATCGCGACCATCCGCCATGTCTCGGTCTCCGTTTCCGAGAAGGTCTCCGGAGCAGCGGTCCTCTCGGGACGGGGAAGTTGCCCGGTGACCAGGCAGGCGTGGACGACTGCCGCCCGCCCCCTCACGCCGAGCTTCTGTCCGCAGTGCTGGATCTGAGCAGTGATCGTGCCTGTTGTGATGGACAGCTGGGCGGCGATCGTGTCGGTGCTCTCACCGTCCGCGACTTTCTGAACGATCCGAAGCTGTGCGGGAGTCAGCGGAAGGAGCGCGGGTATGCGTGCCAGCCGGGCACTCACAGCTGTCGTCCTTTCTGGGAGGATGGCGTGTCAGGCACGGGCCAGCCACCGTCGCCGCTCGGCGTCGGTGACGGTCCGCTCGTCGTGAGCGAGTTCCAACCGGGCGAGACAGGCGTAGTGCTCGACCGCCTCGACGCCGAAGGCTTCCTGCGCGAGCGCGCTGTTCTGGAAGGCGGTCAGCGCGTGGCCGAGGGTGGGTGGCACGGGGGTCGCAGCCAGGTTGTAGGCGTTGCCGGTCGCTTTGGGTCCCAGGGTGAGCTTCCGCTCAAGACCGTGGTCGATGGCCGCGAGTACCGCCGACAGCGCCAAGTGCGGGTTGACGTCCGCGCCCGGCACGCGGATCTCCAAGTGCAGCCCTTCGCCGCGTCCGACGACGCGGACCGCGCAGGTGCGGTTGTCGCGGCCCCAGGTGAAGGTGGTAGGCGCGAACGAGCCGTGTGTGAAGCGCTTGTAGGAGTTGACGTTGGGCGCGTAGAACGGCCCCAACTCGGGCAGGCCGGCGAGCAGGCCCGCAATGGCATGCTGACCGATCGGGGACAGTTCGTGCTCGCTACCGGGCGCGTTGAGTTGGCTGACGGTCTTCGACCACAGCGACACGTGCACGTGCAGGCCGTTGGCCCGGCCGGTTTCCGGGGCTGCCATGAACGTGGGTGCCAGGCGAGCGTGCAGTCCCAGGGTGCGCACGGCGTGCTTGAAGAGAGGGTGCTGGTCGCAGGCGGCGAGTGCGTCCCCGTAGGGGAACGTCACTTCGACCTGGCCGGGGCCGGCCTCGGTCTTGATCGCTTCCACGGGCATCCCCGCGCCGGAAAGGGCCCTCTGAAGGCGCCGCAGGAACCGGTCGGACATGGGGTCGTGATCGAGCGCGTAGTCGAGGTTCTCTGTCGTCAACGGAAGCAGGCCCTGATAGGCAGCCTGTTCCGCGTCCGTGTACGTGCCCTTGTACAGAACGAACTCGGTCTCCATTCCCACCTTGGCGTGCAGACCGTGGCGCGACAGCCGGGTCAACTGCTGGTGGAGGATCCGGCGAGGTGCAACGCCTATCGGCGCACCGTCATGATGGACTGCGTCGCCGAGCACCACGACGGTGCGCGGCAACCACGGCACGACACGCAGGGTCGACAGGTCCGGTCGCACGGACAGGTCCTGGTAGCCGGTCTCCCACGAAGTCAGGGCGAAGCCGTCCGCCGGACTCATGTCGGCGTCGGTGGCAAGGACGTAAGCGCACACCTCGGCGCCGTGATGCACGACGCGCTTGAGGAAGTGGTTCGCGTCGTAGCGCTTCCCCTTCAGCCTGCCCTGCAGGTCCGGGATGGCGAGCAGCACCGTGTCGATCGCACCCGCTTTGACCAGGTTGCGAAAGTCAGACAGGGAAAGCGGCTTCTCGGAGCGCACACCCCGCTCGGGTCGGGACGCGGCAGCAAGGCGCGCCACAGTGCTCTTGCTGCTCGTGTCGCTCGTGTTTCTGGTCATCAGACGACCTCGTCTTCGTACGTGCTCGCCGAGCGGTCGAAGTGCTGGGCCGGCACTTCGTAGGAGCTGCCCTTCGCCCGCCACCACCCCCAGGCCAGGGCGAGGACGACGAGCAGAGCGATCGGCGCGTAGTTGAAGGTCTCCACGGACACCAGGCCGCCGGCGGGGCGGGTCTGCGGCAGACAGAACAGCACCGTCACGAACATCACCCAGCAAACCGCGATGATGCCCACGGTCACGCCCCAGTTGCCGAGGTTCCACGGGCCTGGTCGGAACCGGCGGCGGTTCCTGACTCGCAGGTAGATCGGGATCGCGTAGGCCGGGGTGATGCCGATGACGTTGATGCTGGTGATCGCCGCGTAGGCGACCGGGCTGTACAGGCTCGGAAGGGCCAGCACGGCGGCGCACACCACGGCGAGCAGCACCGCCATACGCGGGGTGCCGGTGCGGCGGTCGACCTGCCGCCACAGGTGCGAGCCCGGCAGCGCCCCGTCACGCGAGAACGCGAACACCATCCGGCTGGCCGCGGCGGTCTCGGCGTTGCCACAGCACAGCTGGGCGATGATCACCATCAGGAGCAGTGCCTTCGCCCCCGCCCCGCCCAGGGCGTCCAGGAAGATCTGCGCCGGTGGTACCCCGGTAGCGGTGCCCACGGTGCCCGCGTAGTCCTGGATGGCGAAGGTCAGTCCTGCCAGCAGGACGAAGCCGGCCAGCCACGACCAGCCGATCGCGTGGATGATCCCGCGGGATGCCGACACCTGGGCGTCGGTCGTCTCCTCGGACAGGTGGGCGGAAGCGTCGTAACCGCAGAACGTGTACTGGGCCAGGAGCAGACCCAACACCGCCACGTAGAGGGGGCTCGACCAGCCGGTGTTGTTGACGAACTCACCGAACACGAAGTCGGGAGACCGGTGGTGGGAGGGCACGACCGCCAGTGCACCGACAATCACCGTGACACCGCCGAGGTGCCACCAGACGCTGATGCTGTTGAGGATGCTGACCAGCCGGACCCCGAACAGGTTCAGAGTCAGATGCAGGGCGAGAATGCACAGGAAGATCACCATGATCCTGCCCGGTGTCGGCTCGAACCCCCACTGCAGGTTGAACAGGGCGCCCGTGAACAGCGCGGCCCCGTAGTCGATGCCGGCGATCGCACCAAGCAGACCCAGCAGGTTCAACCAGCCTGTGTACCAACCCCACTTCCGCCCACCGAGCTGCTCCGCCTGGTAGTACAGGGCCCCGGAGGTCGGATAGGCGGAGGTCACCTCGGCGAGTGCGGCGCCGATGAACATCACCATGGCGCCGACAACCACCCAGCCCCACAGCATCACCGACGGACCGCCGGTGTTCAGGCCGAAGCCGTACAGGGTCATGCAGCCGGACAGAACGCTGATGACGCTGAAGGAGATCGCGAAGTTCCCGAACGGCCCCATGCGTCGGGTGAGGACGGGCTCGTAGCCCAGCTCGCGTAAGTACGCGTCATCGGACTTCCGTGGCGTCACATGGCGGTTCGAATTCAAGCGGGTCACGGGTCAGCCTCCAATGTTCGAAGAAGCAGGCGAACTGAACGTTCGTGCCAGTCCGCTACGGATGATGGATGTCGATCACGGCTGCAGCCCGGCACGCGGACTACGGGTACTGGCGTACGAAAGGGACTCAGCGCGCGCCCGAAGGAGCAGCGCCTCGCCGGAATCCGGCCCTGCGGCCCCATCGTGCGCCGATGCCCACGGCTCACGAGCCGCGTACGGGCCCATCGCCTCGAACACCTCGGCGGCCTCCAGATACCGGTGGCCCGCCCACAACGCGTACGCGAGCAGGTTCAGATCGGCCACCGAACGCTCCCCGACGGGCACCTTGTGGAACCAGTCGTGGAAGGCGGTCAGCGTGTAGTCGACCATCGGCTCCTGCGCCCACTGCAGCCGCCACAGCGGACCGACGCGCGACCGTCGTCGCTGTTCGATCTGTGCGTACGCCGGCAGAAGCAGCAGCGGCGATCCGACGGGTCGCTGCGAGGCCACCGACCGGCCGAAGTCGAAGACCGCTGCCAGGGAAGCTCCTGACAGCCGCTCAAGAGCGAGCAGGAACTGCAGCACGCGGTGGTAGGCCTCGCGGTTGTAGGGATCACGCTGGTTGACCTCGTAAAGCAACCCCCACGGACCACTCGGCAGCATCGGTTCAGCGGACCTCATACGGTGCTCTTGCCGCAGCTGGCGGGTGTCGACCTGAGCCAGAGCGACAAGGCACACCCACGGAACGGGATCGTGGGCCGCACGACGAGCCACCAGCAGCGCCGCATGCCGCGCCCGCATCTCGAGTTCCAGGGTCTGCGAATGCCCTTGGCGGTGAGCACGCAGCGCCCTCTCGACAGCGACGCGCACCGCCATCACCTGCGCGTCGTAGCTGTCGGGCTCCTCGGCAAGCCACACGTCGACGACGTCCGACCGGGCAGCTGCCACGGCCAGCAGCTGGGTGCGGGCCGTTCGCAGTGTCCAGTGCGTGCCCGTCTTCCACAGCAGCTCCCGTGCCTCCTTCCAGCGCCCTGCCTGCAGCTCGACCAAGGCCACGCGGAGGTCGTCGTCATGACCGGCCGGGTGGTAGACGAGACGCATCAGAGTCCTTCGGAGGGGATCGTGCGCCGCCGGCGAACCGGATCGGGACAGCTCGTCCGATGCAGATGGAATGTGCAGGTTGATGCGCTCTCCGAGCTGGACGGGAATGTCATCGGGGGCCTCAGGCAGGTTGGGGGGAGGGCCGTGAAATGGATGGGCGAACCGTCGATCGAGCAGGGAGGAGACTCGGGCGCCGCCTCGTTGGCTGATCCCCAAGACTGTTTACCGAAAGGCGATTACGCACATTCCGAGGGTGATATCACTGAAGTGATTCCGGCTCCGGAAAGGCCAGGAACCACATGCACTCGGCCAGAGGAGGAAAAGAGCCTCGACGGGTTCCTTCACACGGAGATCGGCGGATATTCCTCGGACGACGACCACCGCCCCGCTCTCGTCGCCATCGCACAGAAGCGCACCCAGGCGAAGTACGGAACCTCACCTTCAGCCGCTCCAACACGGTCATCATCGGAGATTCCCTCGAAGACGTCCGTACTGGGCTTGAAGGAGGCGCTCCTGTGATTGGAGTCGCGTCCGGCAAGACCCCACCGCCGCCGAACTCTCCACGGCCGGAGCCGACGTGGTCCTCGACGACCTCGTAGACGTCCCACGGCTCCTGGACGCGATCGCCAAGACGACCCTCGGCCGCGCCTGATGGTGGCTGCTCTCCAAGCTGCCTCAACTGCCCGTATCACATGAGTGATACCGGCACTCTCGTACCCGCCCTACGCTGTCGGGCGCAGATGAGAAACGGGGATGCGATGCCAAGGCACGCTCGCGTATGCGCTGACTGCGGATGCCGTTTAAGCCAGTACAACGATGAGGACCGGTGTTCCGCGTGCGCACGCGGCAGGCGTCTCGACGCAGGCCTTCAACGTCGCGTTCCAGACACCGTCTGGCAGCATCAGGAAGTCAAATCCGCCATCGCTGCATGGGACTTCGGTCGGGCAAGCCGTCTCATCCGCGAGCGGGCGAAGCTCCGCCAGGACGACATGGCCCACATGACGGGGCTCAGCCAGGGTTTCCTGTCTATGCTCGAAGCAGGAAACCGTCGGCTGACGAACCTCGACAAGGTAGCGAGGTTCCTCAACGGCATCGAAACACCCGACGCCTTACTCCCCCCACCGTTCCGTGAGCACCACTCAGTCCTCACGCCACTACCGTTGCCGCCCGCAGGACGGCCTGCCGCCGATCTCCAGGTCGCGACCGGCGAGCAAGCAGCGGACCTTTATGAGCTCGCGACACAAGCCGCAGCCCAGTCGCTGCAGTTCGCGGAATTGGTCACGAAGAGCAACGTGAGCGACGTCGAGCTTGAGGGGCTGGAGTCCACGATCACCCGGATCGCGACGGACTACGTCCACGCTCCGCTGTACCCGCTCTTCCACGACCTGCTTTCGACGAGAGACCAACTCTTCTCGCTGCTGAGCGGCAACCAACCCCCGGGCCAAACTCGCGAGCTGTACCTCCTCGCCGGCACAAGCTGCCTGCTCCTCGCCCACGCGTCGCAGAACCTCGGCGACCCGGACTCCGCCGTCGCCCAACTCCAGACGGCCGGGACCCTCGCCGAGCATGCCGACCACGACGATCTCCGGGCGTGGGTCAAGGGCACGGCCGCACTGATCGCAGAGTGGTCAACCCACCGGCACACAGCCATCGAGTACACGCAACAGGCGATCCGTTTCGCCCCCGTCGGCGAGACCCGGGTCAGGACCGCGGCGATCGCGGCCAGGGCGGCGGCACGTGTCGGAGACCGAAACACGGCACTGGCAGCGCTCAAGGAACTCGAGCATGCCCGCGAGCAGCAGACAGCCCCCAACGGCCTCACCGGATTCGGAGGGTTGCTCACCTTTCCGGAAGCCAAGCAGGAGTACTACATCGGCGGAGCATACGCTCTTCTCGGCGAGCACAATAGGGCCGAGCAGCACGCCGCCGCCGCGATCGATCTGTACGAGAAGGGCCCCAAAGAGCAGCGATCGTACGGCGACGAAGCCCTGGCACGCCTCGACATCGTCACAGCGCGCATCGCCGCCGGCGAGATCGAGGGAGCTGGCGAGCAACTCCAACCCATCCTGGAGCTGCCGGTCGACCGCCGCATCCGACAGCTCGGCGACGCCGTGCAGGGAGTCGCTAGGCTTCTTGAAGAACCACGGTTCGCCCGGAGCCCGGTTGCTCGCGAGCTCGCCAACGCCACTCGCGGCTACCAGGTGATCGACACGAGAGCGAAGGCCCTCACCTCATGACAATGACGGTCTCCCCCGAGTCCGCCGCCCGTAAGGCCTGCCAGGCCTCAGGTCTGACAGACCGCTCCCTCGTCCCGCTTCACCACCACGCCACGTCCGTGTTCCTGCTTGCCACGGAAGGCGTTGTGGTGCGTGTCAGTCCCTCCTCGCGGCAGCAGCGCCTCGCGACCGCCGTTTCCCTTACGCGCTGGCTCGTCGCGAACCACTTCCCAGCGACAGAGCCTGTGGATGTGCACCAGCCAGTGGCATACGAGCCATATGTCGCCACGTTCTGGCGGCACTACCCGCAACCTGACCTCGGGGCGCCACCACCCGGACGGTTGGGTGATCTGCTGAGAGCTCTGCATTCCCTACCGTCCCCGCCGGTGTCACTGCCGCAGTACCAACCGCTTGCCTCGCTCAAGCCCACCTTGGAAGCCAGCACCTATCTGACACCCAACCAACGGGCGTGGCTTATGGAGTGCAGACAGAAACTTCTCCACGCTTACGAACAGCTGGAATTTCCCTTGGGGCACGGGCACATCCATGGCGACGCATATCCGGGCAACACGCTCTGGGACGGCGAGGACGTCAGGCTCGGAGACTGGGACGAGGCAGCATTCGGCCCGCGAGAGATCGACTTGGCTAATACATTCCAAGGAGTCCGCTTCGGGCGAACCGTCGGACAACTGGACAATTTCAGCAAACGGTACGACTACGACATCCGGCAGTGGTCTGGCCTCTCGGTTCTCTGTGACATCCGAGACCTTCACACACTCGGGTCCTTCATTCGGCGTGCGGACCAAGGAGATACTGCTGCCGCCCAGCAGTTGTCATACCGTATCGAGACGCTCAGAAACATGGATGCCCAAGCTCAATGGGGCGCCGCCTGAAAGAGCTCAGAACGGACGGGGTGGACCGAAGCTCAGGCCCGTTCCGCCTCTTCCGGTACGAGTCGGCTCGTAAAACCTTCGCTACGCAACCGTTCGAAAGACGCCACCACGTCCTCGGGAATCTCCTGCTCGATCATGAACCCTTGCTGCGGGTACACCATGAGCCGCTGCTGGGCCCCGACCAGCATGTCGATGACCAGACGGGCATCCTGGATCGAATCGACGTACTCGGAGAGCGTCATGGATGTGGAGGCGCTCACCCACTCGACATCCGGCCAGAGCTTTCGCGCCGTCGCATAGGCCCGTCGCTCCTCGTACGGCTTGCTGACCAGCAGGACCGACGAGACGGGAACACGCTGTTCTTCGAGTTGAGCACGGGAGAAGCGGATGTTCTGGCCCGTGTTCCGGGCCTTCGGCTCGACAATGATGGCGCTCTCAGGAACCCCGAGTGCCACCGCACGGTCCCGATAGTGTTCCGCCTCGCCGCGGGGCATCCGTTCACGCGTCGTACGGCTGGTTGCTCCGGTGAAGACGATGAGCGGCGCCATGCCACGGTGATAGAGGTCCGCAGTTGTGTCGGCCACTCCCAGGTCGTGGCTGCCGAGTCCGATCGCCACGGAGCAAGGGCGCAGCTCGTGGCCCATCTGCTGGAAGTCCCACAGTCGCCGAGCATCCGCCCATGCCTGCGCTGAGATCACTTGCTCTCGCCCTCCATGTTCGCCGAGGACAGCTCCCCGCCATGGAAAACGTACAAGACCTTTCCTCCCCCGCGTCACTCGGAACCCGGCCCGCGACGAGCACCCCTCCGAGGGGGTCAGCCTACGTTCCAGGTCAGACGCGCCCCCAGTCGATGATTCTCCTGTCACGGGCGCTCACGCCGTGTGAAACTCGATCGAGCAGGCAGAGGGGAGCGCGTCAATGCGGGGAATGACCGACCATCTTCCGTTCGGCAAGCGGGTCCGGTTCTATCGGAAACGCCGGGGCCTGAGCCAGCTGCAGCTCGGCGAACTTCTGGGACGCTCCGAGGACTGGGTGTACCGGGTCGAGTCCGAACGCATACCGGTGAACAACGTGAAGATGCTCGCAGACCTGGCACATGCCCTGCGAGTGCATGTTGAAGACCTTCAGGGCACCCCGACACTCTTGGACGACCGCGGTCGTCACGCGGCCAGCATCCCGGCGATTCGTACCGCACTCATGCAGTCACGGCGGCTGGCGGGCTCGCTGTACGACGGCCGTGAAACCGTGCGCCTCGAACGTCTCTCCTTCGCAGTCGACGAAGCTTGGCAGCTCTATCAGAACTGCCAGTTCGCACGCCTTGGAGAGTGCCTGCCCGGGCTACTCGCGGATGCCCGGCTGGCAACACAGGAGCACGCAGCCGGCGCCGAACACGTAGAAGCGCTCAGGTTATTCGCACTGGCCTGCCACGTGACAGCAGTACTTCTGCGAAAGTTAGGTGAGACCAACCTGGCCTGGACCGCTGTGGACCAAGGCGATCTGGCAGCCTCGGAGTCCGGCGACCCCGCCACGGTGCTCGCTCTGCGCCGCGGCATCGCGCATGTTCAACTCGGCGCCGGCATGCCGGCTGAGGCAGTGAACGTCACCCTTGACGCGGCAGACGACCTCGAACCCGGTTGGTGGCGCTCCACGCCGGCTTCCCTCTCCCTGTACGGAACCCTGTTCCTCAACGGAGCTGTCGCAGCAGCCCGAATGCGGAACCGGGCACTGGCAGATCACATGATGGGTAAGGCCCAAGAAGCAGCACACCTGCTCGGCGGCGACTCCAACGCAATGTGGACCTCCTTCGGTCCCGGCAACGTGGAAATCCACCGGCTGGCGCTCGCCCTGGAGTTCGAGGACGTCCAACTGGCCGTGGACATTGCGCCGAGAGCCAGAGCGGCAGGGTTGCCGGTAGAGCGACGGGGACGGGCCCGACTGGATGTGGCCCGTGCCTATGCCGAGGCAGGGCGGACAGACGAAGCGATAGACCACCTCAAGCGCGCCTACCGAACAGCTCCCGAGCAGATCAGGGCACACGAGTTCGCTCGGGACCTGGCGCGTCGGCTCCACAAGCGATCCCGCCGTCAGGACGTCCAGGACCTGGCCATGCGGCTCGGCGCCATCAGATAGAGCCTGTTCTGTAGAGATGTTCGTTGGCAGACCCGGAAAATTCCTCCGGGTCCACCTCCCTGTCGGCTTCTACGGTCTTCGCGACCAAGCCGCTTGTACGGGGAGGCAGCGAAGTGCCTGTGACCTACCGGCCGGATGATGGCGTCGGTCCCGAGAAGAGCAGTGTGGTGGTGCTGCGCTGGAGTCGCCACCCTCGCTGTGTCGGCCTTGCGCGTCGTGAACTCCGTAAGACGCTGGACGGTTGGGGACTCTCAGGTATCGAGGACCCAGCTGTCCTCGTTCTCTCAGAGCTCTTGACCGACGCGGTACGCCACGGTGATGTGCGGCCGAGCGCGGAGATCGAGACTCGGTATCTGCGACTCCGAAATGGCCTGCGTATCGAGGTGTCCGACACAGTCCACGAATCTCGCCAGTCGATGGCAAGTAGCCTGGAGCCGCGCCGAGATCCCCGGCTACGGCTCGTAGACGCACTGGCCGATCGGTGGAAGATGAACGACTCCTGCGGGCTTGTTACGTCGGCATGGGCAGAGTTCGACTTCCCGTCACAGACCGGTGCCCCCGATGTCGCCTGATGCCCTCAATCGCTTTCCGCTCGCCTTAGCAGTTGACGAGGGTACCCGCAGGATCCCGACACGCCCAGGCGCAACGCGGGTTGAGAGCGGGATCCAGGAAGGCAGCACCTCGCCCTCGTCCGAGGCGGACACCGCTGAGCGGCATGGACGCCAGTGTCGATGGTGTCGACGCCCTCTGAGCCGATACAACAATGAACCGTACTGCAGCGCTTGTTCGCGACACGTACCAGCTACCCCGTCACGACCGCCCCAGGTGGAGCCAGAGGTCTGGAAGCGATTAGACGTCCGGGAAGCTCTCTGGGCCCGTGACTTCGGACGAGTGTGCCACCTTGTGCGAATCGGAAGCTCGCTCCGCCAGAGTGATATGGCGGAGCTCACGGGTCTGAGTCAAGCCTTCCTGTCCATGCTGGAGTCAGGGGTACGAAGACTCACCAACATCGACAAGATCGTCGAACTACTTGCGGGACTCAATACTCCGGCGGAACTCACCGGCCCGATGCTGCAATCGCCGACAGCGGAAGGCCGACCGTGCGGCCCATCACCCACGGGGATGAATGAGGGATTGCCGGCGTGACGCCCGGCCCGACAGGCCACTCCAGCGGCATCGGAAGGGCGCTGTTCACGTAGCAGAAGCTTGACGACCGTCCGGTTGTAGTGCTGGAACTGATCGAGGGAGCTGGAGTTGCCGGGGCTGACTCTGGACCATGGCTTGTTCTCGTGGGGAGCGCGGGCGGTAGCGGGTCAAAGGCGCTCGACGTTCACGCCGCTCAGGCGGGCCCGACAGTCTAGGACGTAGGCCGCGTGCCGCTCGACGAGCCGGAGGTCGAAGGCATCGTGATCGGTCAGCAGGACCACGGCGTCAGCCGCAGCCACGTTGGTCTCGGTGAGATGTGCGTGGTGAGCGTGGGTATCAAGATCGAAGGGTTCCTCAACATGGGGGTCGACGACCTGGATCTGCGCGCCCTGGGCGATCAGGAGCCGCGCGATGGTGAAGGCCGGCGAGTGCCGGGTGTCGCCGGTGTTGGCCTTGTAGGCGAGGCCGAGGAGGAGGATGTGGGAGCCCATGACCGGCAGACCACGGCGGTTGAGCGCCTCGGTAAGGCGTTGCACGACGTGGGCCGGCATCGAGGTGTTGATCTCATCGGCCAGTTCGACGAGGCGCAAGGCGCCGCCTGTCCGGCGCCGGACCTGCCAGGACAGGTAGGTGGGGTCGATCGGCAGGCAGTGTCCGCCCACACCGGGGCCCGGCGTGAAGCGCATGAAGCCGAAGGGTTTGGTGGCGGCTGCGTCCAGTGCCGCCCAGATGTCCGTGCCGAGTTGCCTGGTGTGGGTGGCAAGTTCGTTTACAAGAGCGATGTTGACCTGGCGGAACGTGTTTTCCAGGACCTTCGCCAGTTCAGCGTCGCGGACGGTGGCGACTTCGACGACGGTGTCGACCAAGCCACGGTAGAAGTCGCTTATGGCTGCCAGGGAGGATGCGTCGATCCCGGAGACGATCTTGGGGGTGTTCTGGAGAGTCCATGTCCGGTTCCCGGGATCGATGCGCTCCGGGCTGTAGCCCAGGTGGAAGTCCGCGCCCCCTGCAAGCCCGGACGCGGATTCCAACAGGGGCTGCAGGACGTCCTCGGTGGTCCCGGGATAGGTGGTGGATTCGAGGATGATGACGCAGCCGGGGCGCATGTGTGGGGCGAGTATCCGGCCGGCGTCCAGGACTGCGGAGAGATCCGGTGCGCCATCGCGCAGCGGGGTCGGCACCGCGATGACCGCGACGTCGAACCCGGCCAGGTCGCCTGAGCACGTGGTCGGTGTGTAGTCGGCGTTCGTCAGGACGGCCGAGATCTGGGCGGCTGTCACATCAGGACCCAGCGGCTCTGCTGCCTTCAGCCGTTTCACGCGTCCGGCGTCGGTGTCGAACCCGATGACACGGTGGCCGACCTGTGCTGCCCGGATGGCCAGCGGAAGGCCCACATAGCCCTGGCCGAGTATGACCGTGCGGCGGCGTCGTGAGCTTGCGTCAACCACCGGCGATCACTCGACCGGCAGAGGCAGGTCGTCGGCCAGTAGACGCTCGTGAAGTTCGCCGAGAGCCGTGCGATTGCTGTCGAACCGCAGTGCCTCGAGAGCCGCCTTGTAGTCCAGCCACTGGACGTCGGTGTGCTCGTGGGAGATCTCGATCTCCACGTCGGTCAGGTCGGTGGCGAACGAGTGCTCCGGTACGACGTAGGTCCCGGCAGGCCAGCTGTCGCGATCAGCGAAGAACCGCGCCGGAATACTGGCCCTGGTCTGCAGGGGGTACAGCGGTACCGACTGGTCGAGGCCGAGTTCTTCACGGGCCTCGCGTGCGGCGGCCTGCTGCGGAGTCTCGCCGGCCTCGCCGCCACCGGCCACGGCCTGCCAGACGTTCATGTCCTCGCGTCGCAGCACAGCGAATTCGACCTGGTCGCCGACTCGGCGGAAAGGAACGACAAGGACTTGAAAAGGGGCTCGGGGCATCGTGGCTCCTTGACTGGTGGTGGGATCAGACGTGGTTCCGGCCGAGCTGGTGCTGCTCGCGGCGCAGATGGCGACGATTCTCGTGGATCTTTTCCACCGCGCGTACGACATCGGCGAGTTCCGCCGGTTCCTCGAACAGCAGCCCTGATCCGGCTGCCTGCCCGAGCAGTACCAGCCTGGCGCAGGCCGCCCGAGCCTGCGCTGCCGAGGCTGTCCGTGAGCTGGAGTAGTCACGGCTGGTGACATCGGCGTAGATCGGTTCATCGGGGCAGGCGACGAGGTCGCGGAGAGAGACAGGTATGCCCTCTGCCCGCAGCGCGGAGCGGAAGACACTGACCGAGGCGCCGCCGGTACCGTCGCTGCCGAATGCCTCGCTGTCGAAGGTGAAGGCGAAGGAGAACCGGCCGTGCGCGGTCACCCGCGGGTCGAGATCACTGGGTGGGGGCACGGGGCTCAGGCCGGGCACGCTGGACAGCTCCGAAGCGAGGTAGGCCGCACCTTTGCCCTTCGCGGCCAGGTGATCCTTCAGGCGTGCCAGCTGGACACGCAGGATGGCGGATTGGAACTCACTGAGGCGCAGGTTCCAGCCGAGTTGGGGGTGGTCGCCGGTGCCGCCGGGAGGTCGGCCGTGATCGCGTAGGGAGGCGATGCGTGCGGCGAGTTCATCATCGTGGGTGACGACTGCGCCGCCTTCACCGGCGGTGATGTTCTTGGTGCTGGCGAAGCTGAACACCCCGATCGTGCCCAGGGATCCGGTCTGGCGGCTGTTCCAGGCCGCGCCGAGAGACTGGGCACAGTCCTCGATGATCGGAATACCATGCGTGTCGGCGACAGCGCCCAGGCTGTCCATGTCGGCCGGGTGTCCGCCCAGGTGAACGGCGATGACCGCTTTCGTCTTCTCGCTGATCGCGGCCTTCACCGCCGAGCTGGTGATCGTGTGGGTGACGGGATCGATGTCGGCGAAGACCGGTACGCCACCGAGCAGGGAGACCGCTGTGGCCGTTGCCACGTATGTCATGGCGGGGACGACGACCTCGTCACCCGGTCGGATACCCAGGGCCCTCAGGGCGATCATCAAACCGGCGGTGCCGTTCGAGACCACGGCCGCATGGGGCACCTGGAGGTACGCCGCGAGCTCGGTTTCGAAGGATTCTCCTTGTGATCCGCTGTGGATGCCGCCCCAGCGGCGGCTGTTGAGGACATCGGCAAGTGCGCCGAACTCCGCTTGGTCGAACTGCGGCCACGTCTGGAAGGGGCGTGTGCGCAGGGGTGGTCCGCCGAGGAGCGCGAGAGCGGTCATGGACGTACCTCCTCCGCGACCCTGCGCAGAAGGTCGCGATGCTCGATGATCCAGGTCAACTGCTGGTGTCGGGCTCTGGCGAAGGCATGCATGCCGCGGATCTCGCCCTCAGGTGTGGTGAACGTCCGGGTCTCGGCCGCCTGCACGGTGACGTACAGGTCGACCATGAGTGCGCGGTCCGCCGCGGAAATCGGCATGATGGCGTGATAGGCACTCAGGTAGGACCGGAATGTCGAGTCCAACAGGTGGGCGGGCAGCTCAGGGCCGACGGAGGCGACGTAGCCCCGAACGACTTCGTACGGTCGCGGGAAGCGTGAGACCTGGTCGAAGTCGATGAACAGGTGCCGACCCGCGGTACACGTGGTGGTGAGCAGATTGTCCGGGCGTGCGTCGCCGTGGATCCAGCTGCGGTGGGTGGTCGCCACTGTCTGTGATCCGAGCCCGTAATCCGCAAGGATCCGCAGGCGCCACTCAATGACCTCGCGGCAGGCTTTGTCCTGCGTCCGCCGCAGAACCCGCTCCAGGCCCAGGGCGGGAGGGCCGGACAGCTCAAGGAAGTCCGTGCAACGACCGCCGGGACGGAAGCCTTCGAGTCGGACGTGCAGTGTGGCGAGCGCGGCAGCGAAGTCGGTGAGTTCGGGCGGACACGCTGGATCGATGTACTCGGTGATCATGTAGGTGGCATCGTTGATCTCTGTGGTCAACTGGCCGCTCAGCGTCAACCGTACCGGTGGGGCCAGCCCGGCGATCGCCGCGAACTGATGGGCCTCCGCGGCGAGCCGAGTGCGCGCGGCGTCGAATCGTCCGCCGAACCGTTTGACGGCCAGTGGCCCTTGGCTGGTCGGAACCACGACGGTGCTTCCAACGTGCCCGCCTGGCAGGGGCCGTGCCGCTCGGCGTGCCTGCAGCCCGTATTTGCGCAAGCACGCGGTCAGCTCCTCCCCATCCATGATCGTGGTCACTTGGCGAGCACTCGGTTGCCCAGGACGAGCAGGTCAAGGCCCGAGGAGTAGTAGGTGCGGATGGCGTCTTGAGGCGTGCACACGATCGGTTCCTCGGCGAGGTTGAACGAGGTGTTGAGGACCGCACCGACGCCCGTGAGATCGCGGAATCCACTGATCAGCTGATGGAAGAGCGGGTTGGTGTCCGCACTCACGGTCTGCGGCCGTGCGGTGCCGTCGACGTGGACGGCAGCCGGAATGAGTTTCTGTGCTTCGGGCCGTACAGGGAGCGTTCGCTCCATGAACGGCACCGGGGGTTCCGATCCGAAGTAGACGGCGAAGTCCTCGGCGAGCACGGCCGGCGCGAAAGGCCGCCACGGTTCGCGGAACTTCACCGCGTCGTTCACCTGGTCCCGCATGTGCGCGCTTCGAGGGTCAGCGAGGATCGATCGGTTACCCAGGGCACGTTGGCCGAACTCCATGCAGCCCTGGAACCAGCCGACGATCTTGCCCTCGGCCAGCGCGTGGGCGGCAGCGGCGGCCGGATCCTCCACGGCCGGCGCCCGCAGCTTGGTGCGCGACAGCACCTCGTCGATCGATGCCTGGCCAAAGGAGGGACCGTAATAGTTGTGGGTCATCGCAGGACCACGTTCCGCGCCCAGCAGGACGCAGTGCGTGTAGAGCGCGGCTCCGATCGACGTACCGCTGTCGTCCGGGCAGCTTGAGATGAAGACCTGGTCGAAGGGAGTCGACGACGTGATCTTCCCGTTGAAGACGGAGTTCATGAAGCTCCCTCCGCCCAGGACAGCTCTCCTCATCCCGGTCTGCCGGTGCAGGTTCATGAGCAGGTACCGCAGTGCGTCCTCGAGCACATGCTGCACAGCCGCCGCCACGTCATGGTGCCGACTCGTGATGGCTTCGCCAGGCTGCCGTGCTGGACCGAAGCGGTCGATGAACGCGTCACTGACCGCGCCACGCGAGGGGCGAAGGTAGTAGCCGAAGTAGTTGAGGTCGATGCGGACGGTGCCGTCCTTGAAGTCGACGAGATCACGAAGGGCCTTGTAGGCGGCTGAGTCGGGATCCCCGTAGGCAGCCAGTCCCATGACCTTCCACTCGTCTCGGTCGATCCGGAAACCCAGGTACTGGGTGACAGCGCCGTACAGCAGCCCCACCGAGTGGGGGTAGGGGATGGTGTCGACCGTGGTGAAGGTGGTCCTGTCTCCGGCCGCACTCAGCGCAGTGCAGTCCTCACCCCGCCCGTCGACTGTCAGGATCGCGGCCGACTCGAAGGGGGAAAGGAAGAAGGCGTTCGCTGCGTGGGCTTCGTGGTGGTAGACGTAGTCGATCTGTAGGGGCTTGTCCGCGGTCTGGAGCACCTGGGTGGTGTGCCCCTGGTATGGCCCATCCACCAGGGTGGCGAGATTGTTCGGAATCGAGTAGAGGCCCTCTGGGTACCAACGGGCACGTCCGGAGTAGCGGCCGTCGGGCACGCTCAGATCGATCGCCGGGTTCGCGCTGACCGCGACCCGGTCGACGCCGCTCAGACCACCGGGAACGGTGGACAGACAGTAGTCGATGGCGCGGGCGGGGAACGCCCGAGTGTGCTTGCTCCGACTGAAACGCTCTTCGGGCGCCGCGGCCACGATCTGGCCGTCCTCGATCAGCGCGGCGGAGGAAATGTGCATGTCACTGGCGATACCGAGGATGCGCATCTCTCACTCTCCCGCCGGTGTGCGGCTCATGAGGTCTTCGATCAGTTGGACGGTCAGCGGGCCCATAGCGGGCGGTTGGACCAGGCGGTAGGCGGGAACTCGCGGAATGCGAAGCGCGGTCCGGTTCGCCGGGTCGGCAACGACGGCCTGTTCGGGGAAGACCGCGGCAGGGTCGGGCAGCAGGTGTCGTGCCCAGAGCGCGCGGCACTCGACATCGTTGAGCCTCTGCAGGCTCGGTGTGGCCACTCCCGGATCAAGGCGCGGTTCGATGGCCAGGCCAAGACGGCAGCGAGGCATCACTCTGCTGCCGACGGCTGCGGCCAGTTCCTGCGGCCGGACCTGGAGACGGGTTTCCTGGTCGCTCTGGGCATCGAGGTCACCAAACCGCTGCGACCATCTGCCCTTTAGGAACGCCCGCAGCGGGCCTTCTGTCAGGGCGAGCACGCTGCCCGCGCGGATCCCGGCCTGTATGGGGAAGCCAAGTGCCACGACGGGGTCGGAGTCCGTGCCGGGCACCAGGGCGATCTTGTCGTTGCTGACCAGTGCCGCCTCTGGGTGGTCCAGGGCATGCAGAAGAGTCGTCGTCTTGCCGGCCGCACGAACTCCGATCAACGCCACGCCTGTTCCCCGCAGCGCGAAGCAAGCCGCGTGGAAGAACGAGCAGCGCACGGCCAGCAGTTCCCGCAGGACGAGCGCGCGCAGGATCCGTACCACCAGCACGCACTGGTCCGAACCGGCCGGCGGCACGAGATGGACTGCTCGGCGCCGGTCATCCACCAGGCAGATCGTTTCCGAAGCAGAAGGGAGAACGACCCGCCGCAGCGGCGGAGCGAGCCGCGCGCGATGGACCGAGCGCCACAGGTTCGGAGGCAGATCATGGACGAAGAGCCGTGCCTGGGCCGGTGACTGAAGGCTTCCGAAGTAGCTCTCCGTGTACCACCGGACGTAGTCGACGATCGGCGATGGTGCATTGATCTGAACCACAGCCTCCGGAACACCGAGGTGTTCCTGTCGCCAGCCTGTGGCGCCATGGTCCGCCCAGGAGTCGAGTTCGTCGCTCGACAAGATGCCCTGCACGAAGGTCACCCCTCGACCGCGTAGGCGCCGCCCTCAACGAGGTCGGCCACGTGTTCCTCCAGCCGATCGATCCCGCTGTCCGCCACGACGCTCTTGGCCTCTGCCAGGAGTCGGTTGGACCGGTTCTTGAACGGGTCACATACCTTCGGACAGATCACGGGAAGCCTGCCCCGCAACTGTCGACGCAGCTCGCCCTCCCAAACCGTGGCGAACGACTGGTCCAGCGCGCTGCCGTAGCTGAATCCACCGGGGCGTGGGTGGTAGTTGCACGGGTACAGACAGCCGTCTGAGCCCACGGCGGCCATCAGGTCGGTGATCGAGCAGGTCGAACACGACCGGGCCATCTCGCCTGTCTGGCCGACCCTGTGAATCTCAAACAGCCGGAAGCTGTCGGTCTCCAACTCCGCGCGGATCCGCCCGATCAACCGAGCCGCGTGACGTGCCTGGTCGTGGCTCAGGGGGCGCTGCCCGGAGTTGTCCTGCTTCAAGCGCAAGCTGTCTGCGCCTGCCGCCCGGATGAGCTCGGCGGCCGTATGGACCTCGTGGAAGTTCTCCGGATACATGACGAAGGAGGTGTTGATCTCCACGTCCGATCCGGTTTCGGCTCGCCGCTGGACAAGCCGCGCGAGGTTTGCGAGGGCTCGCTCGAACATGGCCTTGCCGGCTGAACGGCCTCCGTACTTCAGCTGGGCGTAGGTCTCCGGTGTTCCCGCATCGATACTGATGTGCACATACCCGGCTGGAAGCAAAGCCTCGATGCACGCGTCGTCCATCAGCACGGCGTTGGTGAAGATCCCGTAGCGGATACCGCGCTCGGCCAGGAGTCCGAATGCCGGCATCAGGGCCTTGCGGGCGACGAGTGGTTCGCCGATCAACCCGGAGAACGACACGGCCTCCACCTTGAAGACGCCCGAGCAGTCCTCGCCGCTCTGCCGGTAAGGTGCCTCCACCTCGTAGTCGACGATGTCGCCTATGAGCTTGAGCATGTTCGCCGGCGCCGTCAGATGGTCCGGGAGTCGATCAACAGCGTCCTTGGCCGCGTCGAGCATGACCAGTTGCTCGCGCTGTTCATCCCATAGCTCGAGAGGGACATGGTCTCCAATGCACCAAGCACATCGCAGGTTGCACCCGCTGGAGGGGTGAATCAGGACTTCGTACGGCGGCACGATCGCGCCCTGCGACACTGCCGCGAAACGCGCCCAATGCCGCCGGAGCACGTCGAGCTCGTTGAAACGGCCAGGTAGATCGTGGCGAACGTACGGGGCGAGAGGATTTGACTTCAGAGCGCTGGCCATGCGTAAACCCCTGAGCGTTGTTGGCTGCTTGCTGGCGGATGGTCGCCTCGGTGTCAGAGCTGGCTGGTGAGCCACGACAAGCTAGCGGTCGGCTGACGAACGCGCATATAACCGGGGAAATACGGCTCGCGGGGACGGCGCCAGCCCGTCGGTGATCCGCGCGCTCACCCCACGCCGTTGCCAGCAGGTCACGGTTGGAGGCGTAGCGGTGTGCCCTGCCGCCCCCTCTAGGGCCCGTCTTCAAACTCGCGCCGTCCGGCCGGGACCTGCCCGCGGAGGTCGAGCTGACCGGCGTTGACTAGCTCGGCGCGCGCGGTGCTGGACGGCGGCGGTCGGCCGGCCGAGCTGCCCCTTGGTCCACGTTGCTGCCGATCCGGCGGGCGGACCGAACTGCACCGGGCAGCCGGGGTCGGTTCGTACTTCCGGGGTGCACGGAGTCGTCGTTGAAGATTGAACGTGACGTCTGAATACCGCCGGACCCGCAGGGCGTTCCGGCCTTGGATTGAGCGTGTCCAAGACCGGAACAAGGAGTTTTACGGAGATGACGATGAACGGTGCGACGGCGCTCGACGGCAAGGTGGCGCTGGTTACCGGCGGCAGCCGGGGGATCGGGGCGGCGGTCGCGCTGCGGCTGGCCGAGGACGGCGCAGACGTGGCGCTGACCTACCAGGGCTCGGCCGAGTTGGCCGAGGAGGTGGTCGCCAAGATCACCGCGATGGGGCGGAGCGGCTGGGCCGTCCGCGCGGACAGCGCAGACCCGGAAGCGGTGTGCGGCGCGGTGGCGGCGGTCGCCGAGCGGTTCACGCGGCTGGACATCCTGGTGAACAATGCGGGTGTCGGCGCCGTCGGACCAATCGAGGCGGTGACATGCGACCAGATCGACCGGGTGCTGGCGGTGAACGTTCGCGCGCCCTACCTCTACACCCAGGCGGCGCTGCAGTACCTGGTCGAGGGTGGACGGATCGTGAGCATCGGCAGCTGCATCGCCCAGCGCGTGGCCTTCCCCGGAAGCGCGCTCTACGCGACCAGCAAGGCCGCTCTGATCGGCTTCACCAAGGGCATGGCCCGGGAGCTCGGCCCGCACGGGATCACCGTCAATCTGGTCCACCCGGGCCCGATCGACACCGACATGAACCCGGGCGACGGCGATTCCGCCGACTTCCAGCGCGGCTTCACTGCGCTCGGCCGCTACGGCACGGCGGCGGAGGTCGCGGACGCCGTCTCATACCTGGCCGGCGAGAGCGCCCGATACGTCACAGGCGCGGAGCTGGCGGTGGACGGTGGTTTCGCAGTCTGAGCCCGCACGGTCCGACGCAGGCCAGGTAGACCTTGGCGCTCAGGCCGTCACGGCATCGACCCGTGATCTTGGGCAGTGGATCATGGCTGGGTGACACGTCGCCAGGAGTTGTCCGATGCCGAGTGGGACCTGCTGCGGCCTTTGCTGCCCACGGCTGCGACAGGCCGTCCCCGGTTGGACGACCGTATGGTCCTGAACGGCATCGTGTGGAAGTTCCGCACCGGGGTTGCCTGGCGGGACGTACCCGAGCGGTACGGGTCCTGGGCCACCCTGCACACCCGCTTCCGCCGGTGGGCCAAGGACGGCACCTTCGAGCGGATGCTGCAAGCCGCGCAGGCGAAGGCGGACGCAGCCGGCGACATCGACTGGGTCGCCTCGGTCGACTCCACCATTGTCCGAGCCCACCAGCATGCCGCCGGAGCCCGAAAGGGGGCTCCGCGACCAGGCTCTCGGCCGCTCGCGCGGCGGGCTGACCAGCAAGCTCCACCTGGCGGTCGACGGACTCGGCCGCCCGCTCGGCCTGGTCCTGACCGGCGGCAACGTCAACGACTGCACGCGGTTCACCGCTGTGATGGGCGCCATCCGGGTGCCCCGGTCGGGTCCGGGACGGCCCCGGACCCGACCCGCTCATGTCATCGGCGACAAAGGCTACAGTTCGAAGGCGATCCGCGCCTGGCTTCGGCAGCACAACATCGCCCACACGATTCCCGAACGAGCGGACCAGATCGCCAACCGCCTCCGACGCGGCCGCTCCGGCGGGCGCCCGCCCGCATTCGACAAGCAGATCTACAAACGCCGTAACGTCGTCGAACGCTGCTTCAACAGGCTGAAGCAATGGCGAGGCATCGCAACTCGCTACGACAAGACCGCCGAGTGCTACCAGGCAGCCGTCACCCTCGCCTCACTTCTCATGTGGGCGTAGCCCTTTGACGACACTCCCTAAGCCGTGTCTGACAACCATAAGATCGCTGGTGACGTAGCCAGAGAGGTGGGTCTGGTCCGGCTTGGCAGAGCGTGGCGAGTCGAGCTGTGCTGTCGAGCGTTGGAGCGATCCGCGCGAGATGCAACCAGCCCGGCAGCCAAGTGCGTGATCGCAGTACCCTGGCTCGGTGGAAATCGGGAGCTTCAACATTGACGCTATTCACGACGGCACTGGGGTGGAGGCGGCCGGAGAGATCCTGTCGCGGCCTGGCGTTCCGGACGCTCTGAGCTGTCATCGTCACCATTTCGGCGAGAACGGCCGCTGGGAGTTTCCCGTCGGCGGGTTCCTCATCCGCGGCGAGAACAAAACCATCCTCGTAGATGCGGGAGTCGGCCCGCAGAACGACGGGGCTTACACAGGAGGCGGTCTTCTGGCCAGCCTGCGAAATCTGGGCGTAGAGCCTGGCGACGTCACCGACGTGGTGTTCACCCACCTGCACTTCGACCACATAGGCTGGGCTTCCGTAAACGGCTCGGTGCCTTTCGCCAACGCGCGCTACCACCTGCACCAGGATGACTGGGGACACTTCGCCGAAGGGCCGCACCGCATTAATACGGCCGTGGAAAAGTTCGCGCCAGCGCACAATCGCATGGAAACTTTCGCAAGCGATTTCTCGCTGTCGCCCGGGGTCGAGGTGCAGCATGTGCCCGGACACACGCCTGGTTCCAGCATCATCAGTGTCACGTCGAACGGTCAGCGGGCGCTTCTTATCGGTGACGTGGCCCACTCCACCATCCAATTCGAGGAGCGTGACTGGACCGTCATCTGGGATGTAGACCCCGTCGCTGCTTCCGTCGTGCGCAACCGGATCGCAGATGCCGCAGCGAACACCGACGAACTCATCGTCGCCGCGCACTTCCCAGGAATGCGATTCGGCCATGTGGTCGCGCAGGACGGCACACGGAAGTTCGTCGCGGTCTGATACCAGAGCGCGGGCACCGTTGCCCCCGGGTAGCGGACACCGTCTG
The DNA here is from genome assembly GCF_053599115.1 of Streptomyces sp. NPDC001020. Lineage (NCBI taxonomy): Bacteria > Bacillati > Actinomycetota > Actinomycetes > Kitasatosporales > Streptomycetaceae > Streptomyces > Streptomyces sp. NPDC001020. Next base: position 240,422 of record NZ_JBSFLQ010000004.1, read on the forward strand.
GGCTGGTGTTGGCGTACTGGCAGTGATCACGATGGAGTTTCTCGAAGCCAGAAGATGAGTGAGGCGAGTTCGAGTCCGGCTCGGTACCGGGTGGCGATCTTGTCGAAGCGGGTGGCGACGGCGCGGAACTGTTTGAGTCGGTTGAAGCAGCGTTCCACGACGTTGCGGTGCTTGTACGCCTCAGCGTCGAAAGCGGGCGGGCGGCCCCCGCGGGAGCCCCGGTGGAGCCAGTTGGCCTACTGGTCCCGCCGTTCCGGGATGGTGGCAGCGACGCCGTGGCGCCTGCACCACGCGCGGATGGCGCGGGACGAGTACGCCTTGTCACCCAGGACCGGCCGGGTGCGGGGCCGTCCCTTCCCCACGCGCGGGATGCGGACCGCGTCCATGACCGCCTCGAACACGGGGCGTCGTTGACGTTGCCCGGCGTGAGGACCAGGGCGAGTGGGAGGCCGCGGCCGTCGACGGCCAGGTGGACCTTGGTCGTCAGTCCGCCCCGGGACCGGCCGAGGGCCTGCCGCGCCGCCGAGCGTTCCGAATCCGCCAGTTCGTCCCCGCCGGACGCCCCTTTTTACGGGCGCCGGCGGCGTGCTGATGGGCGCGGTTGATCGTGGAGTCGACCGAAACGGTCCACTCGACCCCACCGACCGCGTCGTCGCGGACCTGGACATGCTCCAGCAGCTTCGCCCAAGTCCCGTCCGCCTCCCAGCGGGCAAAGCGCTCGTAGACCGTCTGCCACGGCCCGTACCGTTCCGGCAAGTCCCGCCATGGCGCACCCGTACGCAGCCGCCACAGCACCGAGCCTTGAGGCACTGCTGGCAGGGCTGATGGCGTTCCTCCCAGATCACGGGAGAGATATCACGACCGTGATGTGCAAAGTTCGCCCACTGGAAGCAGGGTTGGTCGGGAAGGCGGCAGCCCACAGGCAATCGACTCGTCCCGAAGCACGTCGTTCCAACGCCACCCGCCGGCCCGTAGCGCACGACAGAGGCACACTGCGCCGCCCATGAGCACCGCCCCCTGAGTACCACTCGATGCGCCTTGGACGCGAGGCGGTTTCTTGCGTCTACCGCCAGTTTGCACAACCACTCAGCGACTGCACCTCCGCAGCCGCAGGATCCCCAGGCCACTCGCTTGCCGAGAGGTCCCGATGAGAGGAGTGCCGAGTGACCAAGACCGCGAAGAGTACGAAGGCCAAGAAGGAGGGCGGCGGGACCAGCGTCGGCCTGCTGGTCGCCGTCGAGCAGCTCGCCGTGGCCCACGACCGTAGCGAGGCGGAGCGGTCCGACATCACCAGCTCGCAGAACAGCGCGGGCGATGACGGTGACAACCGGGACCTGAACCTTCCCAGGGAGTAGGAGACACCATGGAGCACCGGCTCGTCACAGGTATCGAGAAGGCACTTGGCTGGGGCGGGCCGGCGCCCGTGGGCACCGCGTTCACTCGCGGGCACCTCGCCGATCCGGACCTCATCACCCGGCTGATGACCCCGAACCGGCTGCTGGAAACCATCCGGCACCGCCACCTCGCCAACCCCCAGCTCCGCTGCTACGCCGAGGGAGACGAGGTACACCCCTCGCTCTTCCTGTCCACCAACGTCAACAGGCGCAGGCAGGTCGTCAGCCAGGCCGACATGGCGGCCCTCGGCCGAATCCTCAACGGCGGCGGCACCGTGGTCCTGGACCACGTCGACTCCTTCGACCCGACGCTGGAAGTCGCCTGCCGCGCTCTGGGCTGGTGGTCCGGCGAGCTGGCCTCCGCCAACGCCTACCTGGCCGTTGGCGACACAGATGGCTTCAACCTGCACTGGGACGACCACGACGTGATCGCGGTCCAGCTCTCCGGCGAAAAGTCCTGGGAGGTTCGAGGCCCCTCCCGCCCAGCACCCATGTACCGCGACGCCGAACGCAACCTCACTCCGTCGGAGGAGGTGCTCTGGAAGGGCACCATGCAGGCCGGCGACGTCATGCACATACCCCGCGGCTTCTGGCACACCGCAACGAGGATCGGCTCCGGCGACGACGGTCACTCCCTCCACGTGACCTTCGGCCTGACCAAGCGCACCGGCGTGACCTGGGCCAACTTCCTGTCCGACGCCGCGCGCGCCGACGAGGTCTTCCGTACGGACCTGGAGCCCAGCAACGACGCAGTCGACGGAGACGTGCTCGCAGCGAAGCTTTCCGACCTCGCCCGCGAGTACGACCCCAGGCGGTACCTCGCGGAACTGCGCGCGAACACGCCGCCCGCTCGGCACATGCCCCACATCCCGGTGTTCGGCCCGCTCGAATACGTCGCCGCTGTCACCGAGTTCGAACCGGTCATCACGCCCTGCGCCGACACGGTCCACGTGGTCGGCGGCGGCAAGCGCCTCACCTTCCACGGCCGCGCCGAACCCGGACTCCGCAGCCTCCTGTCCGGGCACCCGGTGCGCCTCACCGACGACGACCAAGACCTCACCACGCTCGCCGAGCACCTGATCCAGGAGGGCCTGTGCGCACCGCTGACCGCCGAATCGCTCTCGGCCTATACCGGACTGGTCACACCCGACACCTTCTAGAGGGTGCGCTGGCGCAAGGTGTCAGGGACCTCGACACCGCGTTCAACTACCACCAGTTCGACTCCCACCGTGTCCTCGCGGAGGTCGCCGACGACCTGCTCTCCTCCTTCACCATCTCCACCAAGGTCGGCTACTTTCCCGACGGCCACAGCCTCAGCCCAGCGCGGCTTCGCGCAGCGGTCGAGCAGTCGGCGGAGGATCTCGGCCGCACTCCGGACACGGTGCTCCTGCACAACCCCGAGTCCTCGGTCGCCGGCCTTGCCAACGCGTGCGTCGTGCTCCGGGATATGCGGGAGGCGGGATTCTGCAAGAACTGGGGTCTCTCCACCTGGGATCCCCGAAGACTTCTTGAGGCCGACTGGGAGATCCCGCGCCCGGACGTGACCATGGTCCGCGCTGGCCTCACGGTCTCCGCCGGGATCCTCGATGCGGTGGACGAACTCGTGGACCGTACGCAGATCACAGAACTGTGGGGCATGGCCCCCTTCGCCGGGAACGCCGCTGACCCGATATGGCAGACCGTCGACACCTCCACGTTCCTCGCCTCGGGCCAGCACGGCAGCACACTCCAGGCAGGTGTCGCCGCAGCGTTCGCTGTCCCCGGGGTGACCCGCCTCGCCGTCGGCACCTCCCACGTCAGCCACCTCACTGAGGTGGTCGACGGCTCCCGACTTGAGGTCAACCGCGAGGCAGTGACTGCCTATCGGGAGTTGCTACGTGAGAGGGCTACTGTGAGCGCAGGAGCCCCGTCCAGGAAGGACCGATAGTGCAAGCCAACTTGGATGACCTCTCCACTGTTCAGCTCGACGATGTCCTCGACGGCGTCGAGCGGCGGCTCGGTCGACAACTCAAGCGGCAGGACGGCCACTTCAGCCAGTTCAACGGAACTGCAGGATTCCGAACTGACGAAGGGACCTGGGTCCGGCTGGCCTGGCGCCGTACGAGTGAGATCGATGCTCAGGCGTGGACGGGCTTCGAGGCTGCGTCCGCCATCGAAGGAGTGCCACGTCCTGAGTGGTCTGGAGCGGCCCTCTGGACCGACGAGACACGCGGCGTGGTGTGGCGCGCAGACGAGATGACGCTCGTGGAGGATGGAGCCCTCTCAGTCACGGGCGACATCACCGCGGATCCCGGGCTGCCCGAGCAGTGGTGGACCGACCTGCGCACCGCTCTCACCAACCTCGCAGAACACTCCACTGACCGAGTGTCCATGGGCCAAACCCACCTGTCGCGACGAATCCACGAGGTCTACGGCGAGGGCCTCGACACTACGATCACCGACTGGGCCTGTGCCCACGGCGACCTTGGGTACGCCAACCTCTGCGGCCCCCGCCTGTCGCTCATCGACTGGGAGAACTGGGGAATGGGTCCGGTGGGATGGGATGCCGCCTGCCTGTGGTCCGCGTCCCTGACCGTGCCGGCTCTCGCAGAGCGCGTGCAGTCCCTGTTCTCGGACATCCTGTCCACGCGCAGCGGCAAACTGTCACGGCTGCTGCTGTGCGCCAACGTCGAGCGCGCCTACCGACGAACAGGCGTGAAGGCCCCGTTGACCGACTTCATGGCCACAATCGCCGAGTCGCTCTTGTGTGAACTGCGATAGCCCCGACAGTCACGGCAGCTGTAGTTCTGGTCATGGCTGGTCCTGGAGAGCGTGTCGGCGCTGGTGGCAGGCTTGTGCGACGGCTTGATGGTGGCGGCGCCAGGCCATCCAGTGCAGGACGTGTTCCGCGTCCCGCACTGGTGGTGTGAGGACGAACGCCCGGAGGAGTCGGACGAGTTCGGGAAAGTTCAGCGGGATGAGACGGACCGGTCCGGCGGGTCGGCCGTGGTCGTGACGGCGGCGGTCAGGGCGAGGACGGCGGATGTGGCAAGGGAGAACAGCGACCAGCGCGTCCGGGAGTACCAGCAGGTCCTTCATCCAGGCCGGTGAAGGTCTTGCCGAGTTGGAAGGTCTCCGCGATCCGCCAACGTCGGCAGATCACCTCCGACCGGCTGGGCGAGGGTGACATCTTCGGGCGACCAGCAGCGGAACAAGGAGGTCTCGCCGGGGTACCGGTGCCAACGAGCGACCAGGACGCTGGTGTCGTAATCCTTGTGTCCGTTGGGGGTGTCGTCCGAACGGACATCGAGCCAGGCCCAGTCGTACTCGCGGGTGCCCTTCGTTCCGTGACCGGTCTGGATGCGCATCCACTGATGCGGCAGCACCTTGTTGATCATCTGGCGGGCCTTCCCGCTGCGGCCGACTCCGTCCGTGCCCGTGCATGGGGGACGCGCCGACCGCGTAACCGGGCCCGAACCCGCATATGGCCTGGCGGAGTTCACGGCCGCAGTACACATCGTCGCCGGTGAGCCAGCGTGCCCGGACGCCCAGCTCGAGCGCGTTTTTGACCATGGCGGCGGTCTGCTGCAGCTTCGTCGCGAACATGATCTCCTCCGGGACACCGGCGGGGCGCGGTCGATCACTACCCGCACCGACTCGGTCACTGCGGCCAAGTGCACGGCGACCTGGCACAGTCCGACGCCTTTGATCGCGCCGCAGCTGCCGTGACGGACTCCGGACACTTCCCGTGCTGTTTCCGCCGTGTGCGCGCCGTCAGGGCCGATCGGCCCTCAACACCACATCTGTACATGGGAGATGCCTGGTCACGGCCTCCTGTACCACCCTTCGGGAATCGTGCGTGACTTGCGGTGGTGTATCGGCTCTGCAATCCCTTCAGCGTGCACCACGGCCGGGGATACGGTCTGAAACATGACAGACACATGGCGTTGGGGCGTTGCGGACGAGCCGGAAAGCAGGACGAGCCCGGAGGAAGAGGCGCTCTTACGCGCCGCTGCCGAACGGGGTGACGCGTTCGCGAGCTGGCGACTGGGCAGAGCACTGTTGCGTATGGACTCTTGTGCACAAGAGGCTCAGCACTGGCTCAGGGTTGCGGCCGACGCCGGGCAGCAAGATGCTCGCATGGTCCTGGCCTGGCTCGACGCCGGAAGGAAATACTGCAGCTCCGACACCAGGCCCGAGATCGACTGGTGGTTCCGGAACATCGGTGCGTCCTGGAACCGATTCTCCAATGTTGTCGTGTTTCCTGCACGCTGGATGCCCGAGGAGGAGGACCTGGAGAACTCGCTGTTGCGTGACCTCGTCGCGGTCGGCGACGCCCAATCCGCTCGGTACCTCGCCATCTCCGCAAGCCGGTCGGGTGACCATGAGGCTGAGGCGGAATGGTGGGCGAGGGCGGCCGAACTGGGTGATGAGGTCTCAGCCCTGATGCAGGGAAGAGCACTCGAGAAGCTGGGCAAGTTCGAAGAGGCGGAGGCCGTCTACCATCGGGCCGCGGCCAGGGGAGAACCCAGTGCCCAGTACCAGTTGCGCGAAATCCTTCGGCGACAGGGCAAACCGGTCCCGGAACATCTGAGATCCATTGAGGACCCCCCGCCGGTGCAGCGGAGTGGTACGACACAGACAGTCGTAGTGACAGCGATCATCACCACGGCGGTCGTGCCGTTCGTCCAGGCACTCGCCTCCAAGGCAGCGGAGCACGCCTACGAGACGGCCCGTACTTTGACCCGTCGGCTGCTGCTCCGGGAGGACCGGGCTGCGGCGCCGCCCTCTGGCGGACCGGTCATCTATGTGCTGGAGGATTCGCAGTCCGGCACTCGATTTGAGCTGCGGTCCGGCCGTCTCAGCGATGAAGCGTTACTCGGGCTGACTCTGGTTGACCTCGAAGCCCTCGCTGCCCCAGACCCATCGGGCCGGACGGTCACGATCCGTTGGGAGGACTCCGTAGGGGTGTGGCGGCGACACGTGCAGGACAACCGTTCACGGACTACAGGGTAGTTTCGCGCATTCAGCCCGGGGCCCCTGTCTCCGCACCGGGCCACGAGGACGCGGAGACGATCTGCGGCTGAGTGAAGGAGACCCGGCCGCAGGTGCAGACACCTCGACGGCGCTCAGGGCCTGGCTCGTCCTCGAGTACGAGCCAGGCTTCTCGATGTCGCCGTCTACCTCCCGGACCTGGGCCCGCCGGGGCGCATCCCCGTCATCCGGGTCCGCGGCCGGTCCCGCCGCCGCATTTTGATCGCCGCTCTTGAACGCCGTCGGCGGGCGCGATCGGGTGGCATCCCCAGGGGCCGGGGAGCTGGATACGACTCCCGGGCTCCGCCATGTTCCGGGGCGTGGCCGCACGACCGGTTCGGTTGGATCAGGCGGTCGGATCCACCGCGTAGGCGTAGCGGAAGTCGTGGTACTCGCCGACCGTCCACATCACCTTCTCGGACCCGTGATAGCTGAGATCCTCCGGGCCGGTGGACAGGAGGCTCTGCCGTACGGGCGATCCGCCACCGGGCTTCCAGGACATCAGTTGTCCACGCCTGGTCCGGCCGGCGCTGACGGAGAGGTAGTAGGTCCCGTTGACGCCGGCTGCCCCCTGCATCTGGCGCCGGCCGACCTCATGCACCTCGTTGGCCACCATGCTGCCCGTCTCGTCCGTCCAGCCCGGCGACAGCGGCCAGCGGACCAGCTTGGGTTTCCTGCTGCGGTTGGGTCGTCCCCGGAAGTCACTGTTGTAGGTGATGGTTCCGTCCTGGTCGTATTCGCAGACCAGGAGACTGTGGGGAGAGGCCGTCCGGTCGACCGACACCGCGGAGAAGCGCAGCCTGAGGCCGGCGTTGTCGAGCGCGCCCACCTGGGGGAGGACGTACTTGTACCCGTAGGAGTAGTAGTCCCCGGCGTCCCCGTTCCCGTGGAGTCCGACCCACTGCGGCCGGTCGTCCCTGGCCACCAGGATGGTGCCGAGGTCGAAGACGCGCAGGCCGTTGTACGTGTCCGCGACGTACAGACAGCCGTTGTACGCGGCGATGCCGCCCGCGTGGATGCGGACAGGGCCGTATGTGTAGAGGCCGTTGGCAGTCCTGTACGGCTCGACGAGCAGAACGTGGCGGTATCGCGGTGTTCCGCCGGGGCTCCAGTCGACGAAGCTGACCCGCAGCCCTTGGTCCTGCGCACCGCCGAGGTCGTACCAGGAGACGTACAGAGTGGAACCCATCCCGACGTTGTCGTACGCGGTGGTGACCCCCTGCGGGCGCCATCCCGCCGCCGACTGGTCATGGTCGACATCCCAGTTGAAACCGTAGGCGTATCGCTCGGCGATGTTGGCCCGCCCCTCGGCCGGATCGACCAGTCCTCCGGTTCGGTTGGCGTCCGCGAGCACGCGCTCCTCCGACACCTTCGGAAGGATCCGCGCCAAGCCGGCGATCGCTTCCCTGTACAGGGTGCGGCCGGGGCCCCGGGTTGTGTGCAGTCGTCGGCTGAACCGGTAGTCGCTCGCTTGCTGCGCCGTCGCAGGGGTGGACAGGGCAACGGTTGCGGTGACCGAAGCCAAGGGCGCGGCGGCCAATCCCGTCAACAGCGATCTGCGTGAAATGCTCATGACGGGAAGGGTATGGATGGAATCCGAACGTCAGTAGATGCCGGAGAGACGGGTTACGGCCATTCCCGGGGCCGGCGGCAGGGCCGCCCCGGCGCCCCCTATGGGGCGCGCCGCGGGGGCGGGGGCGAAGCAGGGGGAGCGGGTGGTCACGTGGGTGCGGCCCGGGCGCGAGGCGAACGAGTACACACCTTGCGGGGAGCTTCGCGGTTTCGCCGGTCGGACGGTCCGCTGTTTCCTAGCGTTAGCGCCGGGTGATCGGCCGACACCGGCGCGTTGTGCGCGTCCTGGTGGCGTTTGCAGGCGGAGCGAGCCGTGTCCCTCGGTGGGGTGAGGGAGTTGGGCGGACCGGCCGGTGGGTGGCGGAGGTGAGCGGGCGATGAGCGAGTCGGTGCGGGAGCTGAAGGAGACGGCTGAGGCGGGATCGCCGGGTACGGAGGCGGCGCCAGGACCTTCCCCATAGCCGGGGACGGGGATCTCGCGGGTGTTCGGGCGACAGATGAAGCTGTGCCGGTTGCGGGCGGGCCTGGAACGGCCGGAGGTCGGTGCGCAGACGGGCTACTCGCCGTCCACCATCGGTTGATGCCGCCGTGCTCAACGACGTAGGGAATGTTCTCCAGATCAAGCTCGATCATGGCGAACACCGAGCATCGCGTCACGCCCCCACCCAGGGCGCACTGCCCGTCGACGCTCGCCCGCCCACCGGTCTGTGAGCGCAGAAACTTATGCTGGACCGTCGCTTCGTCGTCGTCCGCGACGACCACGGAGGACGGCTCGCGGACGCGCCCGCGCTGACCTTCCCGCCGAAAGTTGGGAAGAATCGGCAGTAGAACAGCTCCGGAACCCTGGCGCCGACAGCCCGCCCCTCCGAGTTTCCGGCATCGACGCGCCTTCAGGCAGCTTGGTACTCCGCTCCTGCTCGTGCACCGCCTATTGGACGGGGCTTGGCCAGCGCCGAAGGGGCGTTGCCCGTGCATCTGGCCATCGTCTGCTCAACTAGCACTTCACGACGCGGTGTCTCCATCGTCGTGATCACCTCTACTGAGGACGGTACTTCGAGTTCGAACCAGATCGTTTTCCCCGCCACGCAGGGCTGCGATCCCCAATCTGTTGCCAGTGCAGCGACGAGGAAGAGACCGCGCCCGTGGTCGTCCATGGGCAGAGCTTGAGAGAGAGCCGCCGGTGTGGGATCGATATCAGTGACTTCCACACGGAGCCGCTCTCCGGTCCACCGTACGCACACCACGCACGCAGCCTTCGTGTACGTGACCGAGTTCGCGACCAGTTCTCCGGTAAGCAGCTTCAAGTCGTGGGTCAATTCCTCGCCCAGACCCAGCCCAAGCCGCCGAGCACGGTCCGCGACGCGGTCCCGTGCTGCCGGCACCGCCTCGACCAGAGGCGGAACGGTGAACGCGTAGGGCGATCCTTCGAACGGGCGCGACATAGCTGGAACCTCTCAACGGGCAGGAGCTAGGGCGTCAACGCGATCTCCTAAGTGAGCGATCGCTCGCCGACCTCACCGGGCAGCCCCGCAGGGCAACCGGGAGATCCGGTAACGCCCGGCGCTGTCGGATGACCACCATGAGCCACAGACCACCCGACTCGCTATTCCTCCGGTGATATCACCGTCGCGATGCCAATGAGACTGCGCCAACCACTCCACGGATGCGCTGGCGAAGGCGTTGCTGTCCAGCACGGTGGCCAGCTGGCGGGACACAGAAAGTGATTGTCACACCTCGCGCAGGGGAAGCATTACACCCTCTTCCCCGTCCGGCCGTTTCAACAGAATGTGCCAATTCTCTAAACGGCCAACTGGTAGGACGCAGCCGAGGCCTCAGATCGCAGAAGGTTCTGGCACAAATTCCGTGACGACGATCACCCGGGTTCTGCCACGGTGACGTACCGTCATCTGGGACCGTGGTGCGGTGTAATGACCTCATAGGTGTGCTGTTTCCGCACTTCGACGCGGTTCTGGTGGAGCGGGTGTTCACAGAGTGCGGTGTGGTGCACATCGTGGCGAGAACCCTCGATGGCAGTGCTTCATGCCCGGACTGTGAGCTTCCGTCGGGTCGTGTGCACAGCTGCTACGAGCGTCGGCTGGCCGATACTCCGGTCGGCGACCAGCCGGTTGTGATCGAGCTGACCGTGCGCCGGCTGTACTGCGATAACGCCCGGTGCGAGCGTCGCACATTCGCAGAGCAGGTCGAGGGGCTGACTTTCCGGTACGGGAGACGGACGTCTGCTTCGCGCAGAGTCCTGGAGGCCGTGGCCGTTGCGCTCGCCGGCCGGGCGGGAGCCCGGCTAGCCGTGATGCTACACAGCACGGTCAGCCGTACGACGCTGCTGCGGCTGCTGATGGCGATTCCTGACCCCTACTGGGAAGTGCCCAAGGTGCTCGGGGTCGATGATTTCGCGACCCGCCGCGGGCAGCATTACGGGACCGTGCTCATCGACTGCGAGACCCGCAAGCCGCTCGGCCTGCTGCCAGGACGGGACGCCGGGACCCTGGCTACATGGCTGCGTGAGCATCCTGGAATCGAAGTGATCTGCCGAGATCGTGCCGGCTCCTACGCTGAAGGAGCCCGCATCGGGGCCCCGCAGGCAATTCAGGTCGCTGACCGCTTTCACCTGTGGCAGAACCTCGGCACCGCGGTGGAACAAGTCGTGCGTCAGCACATCGGATGCCTGCGGTCACCCAGTTCCGGTCCCGGTGACCTGCCGGACCTGGAACCGCCGCCAGCACAGGAAATGTCACCGTTCGAAGCCCGTATCCGTGAACGTCACGCCCTCGTCCACGGGCTCCTCGACCAAGGCCACGGCATCCGGGAGATCGCCCGCGAATTACACATGGGCGGGAACACGGTCCGACGATGCGCCCGCGCGGCAACCCCAGAGCAGTTGCTTGGCAGCCGACGGCAACCACGGCCCAGCCAGCTCGACCCTTACAAGTCCCACCTGGACAAACGCTGGGCGGAAGGATTCACCAACGCGATCGAGCTCCACTCCGAGCTCCAGGCCCTCGGCTACCGCGGCAGCTATCAGATCATCAGCGACTACCTGCGGCCACGACGCCGACGCCGCATCCGCGTCGTCGGGACCGCGCCGCCAGGGGTCCGGCAAGTCACGGGGTGGATCATGCGTCACCCCGACCGACTCTCGCAGAGTGAAGGTAGGCAGCTGACCGAAGTCTTCACCCGCTGCCCCGAACTCACGGCAGCCCACCGTCTCGTCCGCAGCTTCGCCGAGATCCTCTCCACCCGCACCGGCCAGCATCTGAAGGACTGGGTCGTCAGCGTGCAAGCCGAGGAGCTTCCCGGCCTCCGCTCTTTCGCCACCGGCCTGGAGAAGGACTGGGACGCCGTCGTCCAGGGCCTGACCAGTCACTGGAACTCCGGCCCGGTCGAAGGCCGGGTCAACCACATCAAGATGGTCAAACGCCAAATGTTCGGTCGCGCCAAACTCCCGCTCCTCCGCAAACGGGTACTTCTCACCGCCGCCCGCTGACGGCCCTGTTCAGGCAGGATGAAGCCGTCGAAGTGCATACTCCGACGGCCAGCAGAGGGCTCGAACAACCGCGTTGGTGACGACGAAATACCCCGGGCTCACCCAACCGTCCTTTTTACTCACGAGCCCCGGACCGTCCTCGCGGTAGTAGCGACGCAACAGGCGGCGGCGCAACGGAGTACCAGCCACCAACAGGACTGGAGCGACGATGACTGCACCGACCGTCACGGCGAGCCGGACTGCCTGGACCCCGGCGACATTCTCTATCCGCATCGCTCCAGTCTGCCGACCAGAAGAGACCCGTCCACCGCTCTCACGGAATGTGTGCCAGAACCTCGCAGAAGCCGGATCGTCGGTTGAGCGAGAGCCACCTCAATTCCTGATCGAGTCCGCGTGAAGTTCCGTTGAAGCCGGAGCCTCGCATCCAGCGGTCCGTCCCTCCATCCGCCATCGCGTGTGATCTCGCGGAGCCAAAGGCACAACCCCCATGAAGTCGACTCCATGTAGACAGGGCCAAGGGCGGGTGCAGATAGGAAGGTGAACAGGAACGCCGCCTGAGGAGCTTCCCTATGACACTTGCGGACGATCGATTCACGGCAGATCATTCCGAAGTGGCAGCCACAGAGGCACCCGTACTTTTCATTTCGCATCGCCCCTCCGCCCTCACGACAGGGACATTGCTCCCCTGCCCCCTCCAAGAGCCCCCGGCCGCCAAGCACGGAGCCAGCATCCTTTATTCGTATCGCAGCCTCATCCGCCAGGACAGTCCGTACGAGCCCACAGGATTCTGGCGACCCGTCACGCCGCTCCGTCGGAAGGGCCTCGGCGATCGCCTGGTCGACCAACCGGTCTCGCGACGTGATCGCCCACACCGCATCGGAAGCCGTGCGATCGACTCGCAACTCTGCCACTGCGCTCTCACGCAGTTTCGCCTCGTCCATTCAGCCGCCTCACTCGCCTTGCCGCTTTCCGCCGGATTGAAACTTTTCCAGCGATACTCGGCTTGCATAGGCCGGAGTTGCGCGGTAATGGGCTCACGTGGGCGATCCGCCCGTCGGCGCATCACCCACGTGAGTCTTCCGCTATAGCGTGTCCGTCGGACTCTTCTCGGGGCCATGCAGGAAACCAGGTACCCAGCGAACCGGTGCGCTGGCCGGGAAGAGGGTTACCCGGACGCCGAAGTCGATCAGAATCTCCTTGCGGGCCTGCACATCGGGAGCACCGAACCAGCGGTCGGCGACGGTCTCACCCGTCGGCCGCCGGACCATGCCGGGTGCTCGCTGGGGCTCAGCCTCGAGAGCAGTCAGCTCACGACCCAACGCGGCGTACCGATCCCGGAACCAAGCGGCGTCGTCCGGTGAGTCGTAGAGCCCGGCCTCACGGTCGGCTCGAAGTCGTTCGCGGCTGGCCCGTGTCTCCGCTATCCGCTCGGGGATACCGTTGCCCGGGTCGTACACCGTCTCGTAGATCAGCCCGTCTCCCAGTTCACGGAGAAACCATTCCTCGACGTACGAGTCGAGGAGGTGGGCGTTGATGAGCGGTGCAGGACGGCAGTGCTGGGCGTGCCGCCAACCCTTGTTCCGGGCTGTACAGGTATAGCGCGGAGGCACATCCTTCGACGTCTGGGTGTACAAGCGCGTGTGGCACTGTCCGCACAGGGAGACATGCGTCAGCAGGTAGTCACGGTTCGAGTGGCGCGTCCAAGGAACCTTCCGGTCGAGTACGGCTTTCTTCAGCGCCTCATGCGTCGCTCGGTCCCACAGTCCTTCGCAGAGCCTTATGGGGTTGCCGTCCCTCCCAAGAACCGGCTTGTTCCGGTGCATCAGGTAGCCGAGCGTGGCCTCCGACAGGAGGATGTTCTTCAGGCTCTGTGGGGACCATGGCCGAGCCCCGGCCGACTTGCCGTACATCACGGCCAAATGGTCTGCGGGCGACAGTTCTCCAGCACGGTTGAGACGGGCAGCCTCACTACTGGTGGTGACATTGTCGGGATCGGCCACAATGCGACGGGCGACCTCGCGTATCACTTCGGAGGCATGCGGGTGCAGTTCGACATGGTCGATCTTGCCTCCCATCACCTTCCGCACGTACTGGAAGCCGTAGGACGGCTTGCCCTTGGGACGGCCGGCCGCACGGGTCTTGATCGTCGCATCGCGGTTCCGACGCTGGATCGCGCGGAGTTCCATCTGCGCGCCCCACGCTTCCATGGTGAAGCGGTTCTCATCAGCGGGGTCATCAAGATCCCAGGCGCCGTCGTGCCCGTACGTGACGAGCATCTTCTTCTCGTCCCGCATCTTGTATCCGGTGTTCAGGCAGTCGACGACGTTGCGGCCGAGCCGGTCCACCGCTGCCGCCACCAAGCCGTCGTAAGGTCCCCTCTCATCGCGGAGCCAGGGGCCGAGCTTCGGGCGTGTCACAGGGTCGGTGGCGCCCGAGACCTCCCAGTCGTCCGCCCAGCCGATAATGTGCGCGCCGACCGAGGCGGCGGCAGTGAGCACGTTCTCCCGCTGACGCTCGGGGGACGACGTCGCCAGCTTCACGCGCGACAGCCGCCTCACTCCGAGCAGACATTTGCCGCATCCGTCATAGGGGCGTTCGATCACACTTGGGTCCGTACCGCGCAAGTTTCTCTCCGTTCGCGCACGCATGGTACGGAGATTTGGCGGCACGGCCTCGGCGAGTGATCTTGGTCAGCCGAGGAAGCTCAGACGAACCTGACGGTTGTCTTTAGAGATGTTCGTGTCCACCAGGCACACCGACTGCCATGTCCCCAACTCCAGGCGTCCACGGATGACCGGCAGGGTCGCATGGGGAGGGACGAGGGCCGGAAGGACGTGGTCGCGGCCGTGGCCGGGACTGCCGTGGCGGTGCTGCCAGCGGTCGTCCGCCGGGAGCAGTGTGTGGAGGGTCGCGAGGAGGTCGTCGTCGCTGCCGGCGCCCGTCTCGATGATCGCCACGCCGGCCGTGGCGTGCGGCACGAAGACGTTGAGGAGTCCGTCCCGGCCGCCCGCCGTCTCACGGAGGAAAGCCTCGCAGTCTCGGGTGAGATCCACGACCGCCTCCACCGAGCCGGAGACGACGTTCAGGACACGGGTGCTGAAGGCATCGGACATGGCTCCATCCTCACGCATCCGCCGCTGTCCGCGCCCGAAGGATCGCCTGTCCAGCGGTACGGAGCGTCCATGCGCGAGACACCGTCGACCGGACCTGGCTCCACTGGCCGGGGTCGGCCCGTTCCGGCCGGGTCCCTGGGCGCTCGGGAAGATGCACGGCTACGGCGGGGTTGGTGGAAACGTGAACGACATCGAGGTGCGAGAAGTCGAGGTAGTGGTCGTAGGCGCCGGGCAGGCCGGTCTGTCCAGCGCCTACCACTTGCGGCGCACGGGTTTCGAGCCGGATCGCGACTTCCTGGTACTCGACCACGCCCCCGGCCCGGGCGGCGCCTGGCAGTTCCGCTGGCCCTCGCTGACGTACGGCAAGGTGCACGGGATGCATGCGCTGCCGGGCATGGAGTTGGCGGACGCGGATCCAGGACGGCCGTCGTCCGAGGTCGTCGCCGAGTACTTCGACGCTTATGAGCACACCTTCGACCTGCGCGTGCGCCGACCGGTCGATGTACGGGCCGTGCGCGAGGGCGTCGACGGGCGGTTGCTCGTCGAGACGTCCACGGGGACGTGGTCGACACGGGCGCTGATCAATGCCACGGGCACCTGGGGGCGGCCGTTCTGGCCGCACTACCCCGGCCAGGAAACCTTCCGGGGACGGCAGTTGCACACGGCCCAGTACCCCGGGCCCCAGGAGTTCGCGGGGCAGCGGGTGGTCGTCGTCGGTGGTGGTGCGTCCGGCACCCAACATCTGATGGAGATCGCCCCGTACGCCGCCGCGACCACGTGGGTGACCCGACAGCCGCCGGTCTTCCGTGAGGGTCCGTTCACCGAGGAGGTGGGGCGAGCCGCCGTAGCACTTGTTGAGGAGCGGGTACGGATGGGGCTGCCACCGCGGAGCGTGGTGTCCGTCACCGGGCTGCCCGTCAACGACGCGGTGCGGCAGGCCATCACGGACGGCGTACTGGACCGGCAGCCGATGTTCGACCGGATCGTGCCGGACGGGGTGGCGTGGGACGACGGACACCGCATCGAAGCCGACGTGATCCTTTGGGCGACGGGCTTCCGGGCCGTGATCGACCATCTCGCCCCACTGCGGCTGCGCGAACCGGGCGGCGGCATCCGGGTCGAGGGCACGCGGGTGGTCTCCGACCCTCGGATCCATCTGGTCGGATACGGCCCGTCGGCCAGCACGATCGGCGCCAACCGGGCAGGCCGCGCAGCCGTGCGGGACATCAGGCGGCTGCTGGCGGGAGAACCGGCCGCCGTCGCGTGAGATCCGGCGATGGCGGTCGCCGCCATGGAACATTCCCGGTGCGTTCGCCCACCGTGCGCGCTCAGGGCGACGGCGACCCGCTGCGCCGTAGCCGGTTGAACTCGGCCACGTTCCGCTGCTGCTCCTCGTAGCTTCCCGTGAAACGGGTGTCACCCGGCTTGACCGTGACGAAGTACAGCCAGTCGCCCGGTGTCGGGTTGAGCACGGCCCGCATCGCCTCCTCGCCCGGGTTGGCGATCGGTGTCGGCGGCAGACCCATGCGGCGATACGAGTTGTAGAGGCTGTCGATTCTCGTGTCGGCCGTGGTGGTGTTCAGTGTGAAGCGGTTCATCGCGTAGTTGAGGGTGGAGTCCATCTGCAGCGGCATGCCCCGTTCCAAGCGGTTGAAGACGACCCGGGCGACCTTCCGCATGTCGGCCTGGGTCGCCGCCTCGGCCTGCACGATGCTCGCGACGGTGACGGCCTGGTAACCGTTCATCGCGCTGCGCTGGGCGCCCGCGGCGACCGTGACACCGCTGAACCTCTTGTTCGCGGTGTCCACCATGTATTGCAGCAGGGACTCCGGAGTCGCCTTCTCGTCGATGGGATACGTGGCCGGGAAGAGATAGCCCTCCGGGTTGCCCTGCGCACCTCTCGGCAGCTTGAGATGGGCCTTGGCCAGGGACTTCTTCGTGGCGCCCGGCGGCAGCCGGAGGGCCTTGTCGACGGCCGCGTAGACCTGGCCGGCGCGCCAGCCCTCCGGGATGACGAGGAACGCCCGGGCTCCCTCGCGGCTCTGCAGGATCATGAGCGGCACCGCCACGGCGGTGACCGCCACGCCGGCTCCGGCCGCGACCAGGGCGGCCCAGCCCCGGCGCGTGAGTCGAGACCGCTTCCGTGGTGGAGTGTTCATCTGCATGCGGGCACGGTAACCCGCACAGCATCATATATCCGACATATCGTCATCTTGTCGGCTCCAGTCGGACGTCCCGCCTGACGAGGGCCGCGTACCGGCCGCCCAGCTCCAGCAGTTCCTCGTGCGTACCCCGTTCCACCGCGCGTCCGGAGTCGAGGACGACGATCTGGTCGGCACCGCGAACGGTGGACAGCCGGTGGGCGATGGTCAGCGTGGTGCGGTTGGCCGACAGGGCGTCGATGGCCTCCTGGACCGCATGCTCGGTGCGCGTGTCGAGCGCGCTGGTCGCTTCGTCGAGGATGAGGACCGGCGGGTCGCGCAGGATGGTGCGGGCGATGGCGAGCCGCTGCTTCTCGCCGCCCGAGAATCGGTGGCCGCGCTCCCCGACGACCGTGTCGTACCCGTCCGGCAGCGACGCGATGTGGTCGTGGATCTGGGCCGCCTCAGCCGCCGCTCGCAGTTCCTCATCGGTGGCGTCCGGCTTGGCGAAGCGGAGGTTCTCGGCGACCGAGGCGTGGAAGAGGTACGTCTCCTGCGAGACCACCCCGACCGCGCGGGCGAGCGTGTCGAAGTCCAGATCGCGCACGTCGACACCGTCGAGCGTGACCCGCCCGCCCGTCACGTCGTACAGCCTCGGCACCAGATAGCTGAGCGTGGACTTGCCCGAGCCGGTGGGGCCGACCACAGCCAGGCTGCCGCCCGACGGCACGGTGATGTCGATACCCTCCAGTATCGGGCCGCTCTTGTCGTCGTAGCGGAACTCGACCCCCTCGAAGCGGATCTCGCCCTTGACCTGGTCGAGGTGGACCGGGTTGTCGGGCTCGGTGATGTCGATGGGCAGGTCGAGGTACTCGAAGATGCGCTGGAAGAGCGCGAGCGAGGTCTGGATCTGAACGCCGGTGGACAACAGGCTGACGGTCGGCCGGAACAGGCCCTGCTGGAGCGAGACGAACGCGACGAGCGTACCGATCGAGATGGTCGGTCCGCCGAACTGGAGTGCGATGCCCGCGGTCCAGTAGATGACGGCGGGCATGGCGGCCATGACGATGGTGATGACGGCCATGCGCCAGCGCCCTGCCATGTTCGACTTCACCTCGAGGCCGACGAGACTCTCGGACTCCCCCTCGAAGGACTTGCTGAGGGAGTCGGCGCGGCCCATGGTGCGGCCGAGCAGGATGCCGCTGACGGAGAGCGACTCGGTGACTGTCGCGGCCATCGCGGCCATCTGCTTCTGGCGCTGGGTGGCGATCCTCTTGCGTTCGTTGCCGACACGCCGGCTGATCCAGACGAACAGCGGCAGCAGAAGCAGCGAGACGACGGTGAGCCGCCAGTCGAGGGCGACCATCGCGACGATCGTGGCGACCACGCTGGTGAGGTTGGAGACCAGCGAGGTGGCGGTGGAGGTGACCGTCGCCTGCATACCGCCGATGTCGTTGGCGATGCGGGACTGGACCTCACCTGTGCGGGTGCGGGTGAAGAAGGCGAGCGACATGCGCTGCAGCCGACCGTAGACGGCGGTGCGCAGGTCGTGCATGACGCGCTGGCCGACCGTCGTGGAGATCAGGGTCTGCAGCACACCGAAGACGCTGGTGACGACGGCGCTCACGATCATGCCGAGGGCGAGCAGGCTCAGCAGTCCGGTGCGGCCCTGCGGGATCGCGACGTCCAGCGTCTCCTTCAGCAGGAACGGCGTGGCGACGGAGACCAGCGACGAGGCGCCGACAAGCACGCCGACGACGGCGAGCCGGCCGGTGTACGGCTTGAAGAGGCTCAGGATGCGGCGTACCTGCCGCGGCTGCGGAGGTGAGCCGTCGGGCGACGGGGTCCACGTTGGTCGGTCGGGATGCATGAGCTCCTACGAAAGTGAGTCAGCGGACGGACAAGGACGGGTCGGCAGACACTTCGGACGGTACGACGACGACGGAGCGACGGCAGAACAGCAGGTCGACAACGATTACGGATCCTAGCTCATTGTTACCTATATTCACAATGAATAAGATCCTGATACTGTTTGCGTATGACCATTCCCGATCCCGACGGCCTGCTCGCGGAGCAGCTACTGCGGCTCACCCGCCGTGTGCACCGCATCCAGAAGCGCCATCTGGGGCAGAGCGACCTGGGCATCACGCCGGCCCAGTCCCGGCTTCTGCGCACCCTCGCGCACTTCGGCTCACCACCCCGCATGGCAGACCTCGCCGAACGGCTGGAGGTCGTGCCACGGGCCGTGACGACGCTGGTCGACGGCCTGGAGGCAAGTGGCAGGGTGCGTCGGGTGCCCGACCCCACCAATCGCCGGGTGATCCGGATCGAGGTCACGGACGAGGGCCGCGAGGCTCTGCGCACACTGCACGGAGCACGCAGATCCGCGGCCGAGGAGATCCTGGCCCCCCTGACGGACGAGCAACGCGAGGTACTGGGCAGCCTGCTCGCCACGTTGATCGACAGCGGCGAACGACCTGGCACCCCTTCCACCCCCGGAGAGGTGCGGCGCCACTGACGTCCGATCACCGGCCAGATCGGAGCTTCGACCACGGGACGTGGCCCGGCCCCAGGGCCGCTCCAGGCCCGGCCTAGGTCTTCAGAGCCTCCCTGTCCCCCATGACCACCACGGGGTCCCGTTCCGGGTCGAGCGTGCGCAGCAGGTGCCTGATACCCGCCTCCGGCAGGCTGATGCAGGCCAACGTGCCGTCGCCGTGATCCAGGTGCATCCAGATGCTGCCGCCCTTCGTCTGGCCCTCGGGACGGGTCGGATCAACCGGCGGAGTGCCCCGGACCCGGTTGTAGTCGACGGCGATGACGTAGTAGAAGTCGCGCCTGTGCGCCTCACCCCAGGCCTCCGGCACCTCGTAGGCCTCGCTCTGGTCGTACGGGAGCCTCGTACCCGGGTCTTCGAGGACGCCGCCCGCGTCGCTGAGCGTGAACACGCCCACCGGGCTGCGCAGATCGTCTTCGTGATGGTCCGTCGTCCAGCCCTTCCGGCCGTTGTGCCCCCGCCAGCGCCCGGCCTCGCTCCAGATGGTGCCGCGCTTCGCGTAGAGGACGATCGTGGAGTCCGGCGAGTCCTCGTCGTCGCCGTACACAGCGACGACCTGGCGTGAATCGGCCGGGATCTGCCCGTGCAGCCAGTCACCGATGCCGGGGACACGGCTCGGGCCGTCCACGGAGGCAGACCCTCTTCCGCCCCCGCTTCCCGAACCCGCCGCCGGGGCGGACGCCCTTCCGCCGCTGCTTCCCGGACCTCCGCTCTTCGTCCGGTGCACGTCTCCTTCCGGCCCGCCGCATGCCGACAAGGACATCAGAAGCACGCCGCAGACCGCCGCCACGAATCCCGAGCGCACCGCACCACGCACACCAACTGATCGCATAATTTCGTATGATCACATAGCTTTTTCTACATTTGCGCTGCATCTGCGCATTTCCCGGTTTGCGTGTCGCATGTGGTGCGGCGGGCCGGATCTCGCCGTCACCCGCGGAAAACCGTTTGCGTCCGGCCGCGTTCCGACGCGAACCTTTCACGGTCTGTTGCGGGCCTTCACAGACGCCGGAGCAGCTGCCCCCGGCTCCCGCCCCCCGACCCGAGTCCGTCTCTGACACAAGCCACTGGGACGTCATGCAGATTCAAGACCTTCCCTATCCCGACCCAGGTGTGCCGGATGCGCGCTCGGGCCCCCGATTCCTGTGGTGGCTCGGCCGGAACCAGTTGGGCGGACAGCTCAAGTCCCTCGCCTGGGGGCTGCTGCACTTCCTGTCCGTCTGCGGGCTGCCGTTCTGTGTCGGCCTCGCCGTCCAGGCCGTCGTCGAACGCTCCGGCGCAGACCTCGCGCTGACGGGCGGGTTGCTCCTGCTGTGCGGCGCGGGCATCGCGCTGGGCGACGTCATGCTGCACCGCACCGCGGTCACCAACTGGATCACCGCGGCCGCACGGATCCAGCAACTCCTGGCCCGCAGAACGGCCCACCTCGGCTCCGCCCTGACCCGGCGGGTCGCCGCCGGCGAGGTCGTCGCGGTCTCCACAGGCGACGTCGAGAAGATCGGCTGGTTCGTGGAGGCTGTGTCGCGTGTGAGCGCGGCCGCCGTCACCGTCGTGGTGGTCTGCGTCGGGCTCGTCGTGTACCAGCCCGCACTCGGCGTCGTCGTGGCCGTAGGCGTACCGGTACTGGCGCTCGCGGTGCTGCCGCTGCTGCCCCGTGCCACCCGGCGCGCCGACGTCCAGCGCGAGAAGGCCGGCCGTGCCACCGAGTTGGCCTCGGACACTGTCGCCGGTCTCCGGGTACTGCGCGGCATCGGCGGCGAGGAACTGTTCCTGGACCGCTACCGCAGGGCCTCGCAGGAGGTCCGCGCGGCGGCCGTGCGAACCTCCCGGATGTGGTCGCTGATCGCGGCGATCCAGGTGCTGCTCCCTGGGCTGCTGATGATCGCGGTCGTCTGGCGCGGTGTGCAGCTGGCCCAAGACGGCCGGATCACCGTCGGTGAGCTGGTCACGGTGTACAGCTCGATCATGCTGCTCACCTATCCGTTGCAGCACTTCCAGGAAATCGCGATGGCGTACTCCTTCTCGCGGCCTTCCGCCCGCCGCGCGGCCCGAGTGCTGTCACTGGAGCGGGCCACGGACTCCGATGGCTCGCGCGAGGCCGGTCAGCCCGCGGGGGACCTGTACGACCCCCAGACCGGGCTGCTGGTGCCGGCCGGTCGGCTCACCGCCGTGGTCTGTGGCGATCCGGACGCGGCCGGCCTCCTGGCCGAACGGCTGGGCGGCCATCCGGCCGAGAAGAGCACCCCGGTTCTCCTGGGCGGTGTCGCGCTGGACGAACTGCCGCTCGACTCGGCCCGAAGCGCCGTACTCGTCCAGGACAAGGACCCGGTCCTGCTGTCCGGCTCCCTGCGCGACCTGCTCGACGTGCCCGCCTCGGGCGAGGTCAGCGCCGAGGAGGCGCTCGCCGCCGCGCAGTGCGGCGACGTCATGGACGCGCTCGCACAAGGATCCCTGCACACGGGCGACCTGATGGACGCACGGATCACCGAGCGCGGCCGTTCTCTGTCCGGCGGCCAGCGCCAGCGACTCGCCCTGGCCCGGTCCCTGATCACGGACCCGCAGGTACTGGTCCTGGACGAACCGACCTCCGCCGTCGACTCGCACACGGAAGCCCGGGTGGCCGAGGGGATCCGGGAACTGCGCGCGGGCCGTACGACGGTCGTGTTCACCTCCTCGCCGCTGCTGCTGGACCGCGCCGACCGGGTCGTGCTGGTGCACGAGGGCGAGGTCGCCGCGGTGGGCCTGCACCGCGAACTGGTGCACAGCGAGCCCCGGTATCGGACGGTCGTCACACGTGAGACCGACGACGAAGCCGCCGCGCTGAACGACGTACTGGCCGAACTGGAAGAGATCGAGGAGAACGCATGATCGGCGTGGCGCCACCGGAGTACGACCCGGCGGCCCCGACGGCGGCGAACACGCTGCCGGTGGGCGCCCCCGCGACCGTACGCGCCTACGTGGCCGAACTCTTCCGGCGACACCACCGGGCGTTCCTGCTGCTCATCGCCGTGAACACGGTCTCCGTCGTCGCCTCGATGGCGGGACCGTACCTGCTGGGCGGACTCGTGGAACGTGTGTCGGACGGAGCGCGGGAACTCCATCTGGAGCGCACCGCCGCGCTGTTCGTCCTCGCGCTCGTCGTACAGGCGGTGTTTGTACGGTTCGTGCGACTGCACGGTGCCATGCTCGGCGAGCGGATGCTGGCCGATCTACGGGAGGACTTCCTCGTACGGTCGGTTGGGCTGCCGCCGGGCGTCCTGGAACGGGCGGGGACCGGCGATCTGTTGTCCCGGATCACCACCGACATCGACCGGCTCTCGAACGCGATGCGGGAGGCGGTGCCACAGCTCGCCATCGGTGTGGTGTGGGCGCTGCTGCTGCTCGGCGGCCTGACCGTCACGGCCCCGGCGCTCGCTCCGGCCGTGCTCATCGCGGTGCCGCTGCTGGTGATCGGCTGCCGCTGGTACTTCAAGCGTGCCCCGTCGGCCTACCGCTCCGAGGCCGCCGGGTACGCCGCCGTGGCCGCCGTCCTCGCCGAGACCGTGGACGCGGGTCGCACGGTCGAGGCCCATCGCCTCGGCGACCGGCGCATCGACCTCTCGGACCAACGGATCAAGGAGTGGACCGCATGGGAGAGGTACACCCTGTGGCTGCGCACGGTGCTCTTCCCGGTCATCAACCTCACGCACGTCACGGTCCTGTCCTCGGTCCTGATGATCGGCGGGGCGTTCGTCCTTCAGGGCTGGATCAGCATCGGCCAGCTCACGACGGGGGCGCTCCTCGCGCAGATGCTGGTGGACCCGGTGGGTCTGATCCTGCGCTGGTACGACGAGCTGCAGGTCGCCCAGGTTTCACTGGCCCGGCTGGTGGGCGTCCGCGACATCGAGCCGGATGCGGGCGATGCGGCGCTGGTCCCCGATGGGCGTGACGTCGAGGCCGACCGGGTGCACTTCGGCTACCGTGCGGGCGTCGACGTGCTGCGGGAGGTCTCCCTGGAGGTGGCGCCCGGCACCCGGCTCGCCCTGGTCGGGCCGTCCGGTGCGGGCAAGTCCACACTGGGCCGGCTGCTCGCCGGGATCTACGCCCCTCGGGACGGCCGGATCACCCTCGGCGGCGCGGACCTGTCCCGGATGCCCGCCGAGCGGGTGCGCTCGCATGTGGCCATGGTCAACCAGGAGCACCACGTCTTCGTCGGCTCCCTGCGCGACAACCTGCTGCTGGCCCTCCCCCACTCCCGGCTCGGCTCGAACGGAGAGACGCCCATGGACACCGTCGACGCTGAGCTCTGGGCGGCGCTGGGCGCGGTTGACGCGGACGACTGGGCGCGAGGTCTGAAGGACGGTCTCGACACCGAGGTGGGCTCCGGCGGTGTGACGCTCACTCCGGCTCAAGCACAGCAGATCGCGCTGGCTCGGCTGGTGCTCGCCGACCCGCACACGCTGGTCCTTGACGAGGCGACCTCGCTCCTCGACCCACGCGCGGCCCGCCATCTGGAGCGTTCCCTGGCCGGTGTCCTGGACGGCCGTACCGTCGTCGCCATCGCCCACCGACTGCACACCGCCCACGACGCCGACGTCATCGCCGTCGTCGAGAACGGGCGGATCAGCGAACTGGGCAGCCACGACGACCTGGTCGCCGCCGGCGGGGCCTACGCGGCGCTGTGGCGGTCCTGGCATGGGTGACGCAGGCCGACGCGCCTCGGACGGCGCTCCGGGAGCGGCGGCGGACGACCGGTTGCGAACCGCCGTCGGCCTCCGGGACCTCTGCCCCCGCTCTGCCGTTGCGCAGGGGCAAAGGGGGGTGGAAGGCTGGATGTCGGTACCGGCGCGGGGAACACCCTGTAACGACCCGGTTCACGACGGCCCGGCCCGCGCCGAGCGGTCCCCGCCCTCGCCGTACCGTCGTGCACGGCGGCAACCGGTTCCGCAGCCACCACCTGGAGGTACCCGTGGACAGCACCGACGGATGGGGAGACGACGTCTACCAGCCCGACGAATCCGAGGTGCAGGACGACGCGGGGCTGCTCGACGCCTCGGACACCCTGATCGCCGACGGGGTCAGCGACCCGCTCGACCGGGGCTGGTCACCTCCGGAGCGGCCGTGGGCGGTGGAACGCCGGGACGTGACCGCGGCCGAGAGGCAGCGTGGTGAGACCCTGGATCAGCGCCTCGCCGAGGAACTCCCGGACGTCACGGTTCCGGACGGCGATGGCATCGGGGACTGCCCCGACAGCGACGGCGAACCCTTGGACAACGAGGTCGGCGCGGCTCGTTCCGGCCGTCTCGTCGCCCCCGACGAGGGAGCGCACGAGGACGAGGAGAGCGGTTTGATCGCCAGCGACGTAGGCGTCGACGGCGCGGCGGCCTCGGCCGAGGAGGCGGCCGTGCACATCGTCGACGAGGACACCCTGTCCGGCTGACACCGCCCGTTCCCGCGCCGCACAAGGAGCAGCCATGGCGGTGGACTCGGAGGAGTCAGTGCGGGGCGGGGGCCGGTGGGGACGGGCAGACGGTGATCGGCTCGGGGCGAGTTCGCAGGGCGCGGTATCGGGGCCGCTCTCAGACGACGTTGAGCGCCAACGCGCAGCCCACCCCGCCAAGCACCATGAACACCGGCATCAGTACCTTGAGCTCGATCCAGCTGCCCGCCCGGAACCGCATCATCTTCGGCGGGCCCACCGGGTACCAGCGCCTGCGGCCCACAGGTATCGGCCAAAGGATCGGGCAACCCGAGACGGTCAGCGCATCCCCGAGGTCGTGCACCAGGGCACCCAGGACGATCGGCAGGCCGAGCCACAGGTACTCCTGCCCCGGCTCGGCGAACAGCCAGTCCGAACCATTGCCCGGTTTGTCCAGTATGCCCGCCAGGATCCAGGCGGTCGTCGCGGCCAGCAGCCACACCAGGATGTTGCTGCTCGAACCACGGGCCGCCCGCCACAGCAGGCCCTCTATGGCGAGCACCATGTGCACGAAGAGGATGGCCAGCACTGCCCAACGGCCGCCCGTGATAGCCACGGCCGACGTACCCGCACCGATCAGCACCGCCCACAGCCAGGTGTGCGTCAACGTGCGGTGCCCGCCCGACCGGCGCGGGTCGCCCGCTTTCCTGGTGGCCTTGTAAGTGGCGTACGACAGCTTGTCGACGATCTCGCACAGCCAGTGGGACAGGGGTCCGAAGGCCGTCGAGATGGTGGCCGCCTTGTGATCCAGGTCCGGGGCCAGCGCGGCACCCGCACAGATCAGCGCGCCGACGAGGAGGACCGGCCAGGGCATCGGATGACCCGCCGCGGCCGTGGCCGCCCCCACCCCGAGCCATGCTGCGGCCCCCGACAGTGAGTGTGCTGGTCCCATCATGGCCGCTTCCCGCCCCATTCCTCTTGTAACGCTGCCCAGTTACCGACGCACGATGACGCTTCGCCGGCGCCACAGCGTAGCGTTCGCGATCTTCGTACAGGCATCCGATTCCCCCATCGGGTGCAAGGGCAGGCAAGATGGGGGCGTGACCCTCATCGATCAGCTCCCGCAGACCGCAGATCCCGACGCCCTCTACGAAGCCTTCGAGTCGTGGGCCGGGGAGCGCGGCCTCACCCTGTACCCGCACCAGGAGGAGGCGCTGATCGAGGTGGTCTCGGGCGCGAACGTGATCGTGTCCACGCCCACCGGCTCCGGCAAGAGCATGATCGCCGCGGGCGCGCACTTCGCGGCGCTCGCCCGGGACGAGGTCACCTTCTACACCGCGCCGATCAAGGCGCTCGTCTCGGAGAAGTTCTTCGAGCTGTGCAAGCTCTTCGGCACCGAGAACGTCGGAATGCTCACCGGCGACGCCTCCGTCAACGCCGACGCCCCTGTGATCTGCTGCACAGCCGAGGTCCTCGCGTCCATCGCGCTGCGCGACGGCAGGCAGGCGGACGTCGGCCAGGTCGTGATGGACGAGTTCCACTTCTACGCCGAGGGCGACCGCGGCTGGGCCTGGCAGATCCCGATCCTGGAGCTGCCACAGGCCCAGTTCATCTTGATGTCGGCGACACTCGGCGACGTCTCGATGTTCGAGAAGGATCTGACCCGCCGTACCGGCCGTCCGACGGCGGTGGTGCGCTCGGCGACCCGCCCTGTGCCGCTCTCGTACGAGTACCGGCTCACCCCGCTCACCGAAACCCTCACCGAACTCCTGCAGACGCGCCAGGCCCCCGTCTACATCGTCCACTTCACCCAGGCGCAGGCCGTGGAGCGGGCCCAGGCGCTGATGAGCATCAACATGTGCTCGCGCGAGGAGAAGGACGAGATCGCCAAGCTGATCGGCAATTTCCGCTTCACCACCAAGTTCGGCCGCAACCTCTCCCGTTACGTGCGCCACGGCATCGGCGTCCACCACGCGGGCATGTTGCCCAAGTACCGCCGCCTGGTGGAGAAACTGGCCCAGGCCGGTCTGCTGAAGGTCATCTGCGGCACGGACACCCTCGGTGTCGGCGTCAACGTCCCGATCCGCACAGTGCTGTTCACGGCGCTGACCAAGTACGACGGAAGCAGGGTGCGCACCCTGCGTGCCCGCGAGTTCCACCAGATCGCCGGCCGGGCCGGACGCGCCGGCTTCGACACCGCGGGCCTCGTCGTGGCGCAGGCGCCGGAGCACGTCATCGAGAACGAGAAGGCACTCGCCAAGGCCGGTGACGACCCGAAGAAGCGCCGCAAGGTAGTACGCAAGAAGGCACCAGAGGGCTTCGTCGGGTGGACGGAGAACACCTTCGAGAAGCTGATCGCCTCCGAGCCGGAGCCTCTCACCTCCCGATTCCGGGTCACCCACACGATGCTGCTGTCGGTGATCGCCCGGCCTGGCAACGCCTTCGATGCCATGCGTCATCTACTGGAGGACAACCACGAGCCGCGCAAGCAGCAGTTGAGGCACATCCGGCGCGCGATCGCGATCTACCGCTCGCTGCTGGACGGCGGAATCGTCGAGAAGCTCGACACACCGGACGCCACCGGCCGCATCGTGCGCCTCACTGTCGACCTCCAGCAGGACTTCGCGCTCAACCAGCCGCTGTCGACCTTCGCGCTGGCCGCGTTCGAGCTCCTCGACCCGGAGTCGCCGTCCTACGCCCTCGACATGGTCTCGGTCATCGAGTCCATCCTGGACGACCCGCGGCAGATCCTGGTAGCCCAGCAGAACAAGGCGCGCGGCGAGGCGGTGGCCGCGATGAAGGCGGACGGCGTCGAATACGAGGAGCGCATGGAGCGTCTCCAGGATGTGACGCACCCCAAGCCACTGGAGGAGCTCCTCTTCCACGCGTACAACACCTACCGCAAGAGCCACCCCTGGGTCGGCGACCATCCGCTGTCGCCGAAGTCGGTCATCCGCGACATGTACGAGCGGGCGCTGTCCTTCACGGAGTTCGTGTCCTTCTACGAACTGGCCCGTACCGAGGGCATTGTGCTGCGCTACCTGGCCAGCGCCTACAAGACCCTCGACCACACGGTCCCGGACGACCTGAAGTCGGACGACCTGGAGGACCTGATCGCCTGGCTCGGTGAGATGGTGCGCCAGGTCGACTCCAGCCTGCTGGACGAGTGGGAGCAGCTGGCCAACCCGGAGGAGATGACCGCCGAGGAGGCCCAGGAGAAGGCCGACGAGGTGAAGCCGGTGACGGCGAACGCGCGTGCCTTCCGCGTCCTGGTCCGCAACGCCATGTTCCGCCGCGTGGAACTCGCCGCCCTCGACCAGGTCGAGGAACTCGGCGAGATGGACGCCGAGTCCGGCTGGGACGCCGAGGCATGGGGTGCGGCCATGGACAGGTACTGGGACGAGTACGAGGAACTCGGCACCGGCCCCGAGGCCCGCGGCCCGAAGCTTCTGATGATCGAGGAGGAGCCGGACAACGGGCTGTGGCGCGTCCGGCAGGCCTTCGCCGACCCGAACGGCGACCACGACTGGGGCATCAGCGCCGAGATCGACCTCACGGCTTCCGACGCGGAAGGCCGTGCCGTCGTCCGGGTCACCGATGTCGGCCAGCTGTGAGCACAGGAGAACCTGACGCATGACAAACCCCGCCGAGAGGCTCGTCGACCTGCTCGACCTGGAGCAGATCGAGGTCAACATCTTCCGTGGCCGCAGCCCGCAGGAGTCCCTGCAGCGGGTCTTCGGGGGCCAGGTGGCCGGTCAGGCGCTGGTCGCCGCCGGCCGCACCACGGACGGCGAACGGCCGGTGCACTCGCTGCACGCGTACTTCCTGCGCCCGGGCATACCGGGCGTGCCCATCGTGTACCAGGTCGAAAGGGTGCGTGACGGCAGGTCCTTCACGACCCGCCGGGTCACGGCCGTGCAGCAGGGCCGCACGATCTTCACTCTGACCGCTTCCTTCCACAAGCCCGAAGCGGGCAGCTTCGAGCACCAGTTGGCTCCGACCCGCAAGGTGCCGGACCCGGAGTCGCTGCCGACGGTGACCCACGAGGTCAAGGAGCATCTCGGCGTCCTGCCCGAGGCGCTGGAGAGGATGGCCCGGCGTCAGCCCTTCGACATCCGCTATGTGGACCGGTTGCGCTGGAGTGCCGAGGACACCAAGGACGCCGAGCCGCGCAGCGCGGTGTGGATGAGAGCTGTCGGCCCGCTGGGGGACGACCCGCTCGTGCACACGTGTGCGCTCACCTACGCGAGCGACATGACGCTCCTGGACGCTGTCCGTATCCCCGTCGAACCGCTCTGGGGGCCGCGCGGCTTCGACATGGCCTCGCTGGACCATGCCATGTGGTTCCACCGGCCGTTCCGCGCGGACGAGTGGTTCCTGTACGACCAGGAGTCACCGATCGCGGTGGGCGGCCGGGGTCTTGCCCGGGGCCGCATCTACAACCGCGAGGGGCAACTGATCGTGTCGGTGGTGCAGGAGGGGCTGTTCCGCAAGCTGGGCTGACCTGAGGTTTCACCGATTGCCGACCAGCCCGCGTCGCGTGGTGCGACGCTCCGCGGGCCGGCCGTCACGACGTTCTTGCCGAGAACGAAGCAGCGGCACTGGTCCGAGTCGCACCCCACCGTGCCTCATCGCGTTTCGTTGCACCCCACAGCGATTGGGCCAATAGTGTGCCAGTGATCTGAACGATCGATAGGCCGAGGCGGCGACAGCGGCTGCCACGGCACAGAAGCCGAACTCAAGCGGCTGGCCGCACAGCCACTGCTCCACGCGGCGCCCGCCCCGGACCACAGCCCCCGCCAACTACCGCGACGTGGGCGTGACCACCACATGCGATGACGACAGCCCCGGGGAGCCCTGGCTGCATGCGGACCGCGTGTACGCCTTACCCGGCAAGCCTGCCGCCGTCATCGCCTACTACACCAGGACAGCCGCCGCGGCCGGTTGGCAAGTCGAGCACGACCCGGACCCCGGGGCACAGGCGGCCACCGCCGCAGGCGCCTGCTGGACCAAGACCGAAGAGGACCGACACCTACTGCTCAAGGTCGATTTCAACACCGGTGGCTACGCGCCCGCACCCGAGGTGGGCAGGGGAATCGCCTACGAGGTGTCGGTCGGCAGCACAGCGGACGGCGGTGGCGGCGACGAGGCCACCTGTTGGCAGTGAGCCTCCATCGCTGCGGCGGGCAGCGATTCTGGCCGCGATCGTGTTCGTAACGCATTCAGCACAGGAACACGCCCCGCTTATGCGCCAGCTCCCCGTTTTCAGTGGACGGTGACGACGATGGTGTGCCAGCCGGTGGAGCCGCTGGGGAACGGGGGGACGCGGGTTTCGGGTTGGAGCGCGCCGGTGCCGTCGGTGGCGCGGACCTGGATCTGGTGGGTACCGGATGTGGCGTCCCAGTTAGTGGTCCACTGCCGCCACGTGTCGCTGCCGTCCGCGGGCGCGAGATCGGCTTCGGTCCACGGGCCATGGTCGACGCGGACCTCGACCCGGGCGATGCCCCGGTGGGACGCCCACGCAATGCCGGCCACGCTCACCGGCCCGGCGGTCAGGCGGGTGAAACCGGTGGGCACGTCGATACGGGAGGCGGTCCTGCCCACCCCCATACGGTCCCAGCCGCGCTGGACCCAGTATGGGGTGCGGGCCGCGAAGGTGGTGACCTCCAGTTCGGTCAGCCATTTCGTGGCACCGGCGTAACCGTAGAAGCCGGGTACGAGCATCCGGCACGGGAAGCCGTGCGAGATCGGCAGCGGCTGGCCGTTCATGGCCACCGCGAGCAGTGCCTCACGGCCGTCGAGGACGGCGTCGAGGGGCACGCCGGTGGTGAAGCCGTCGGTGGAACGGCCCACCAACTGGTCTGCTCCGGCCTGCACACCAGCGCTGCGCAGCAGGTCGGGCAGGCGGGCACCGATCCAGCGGGCGTTGCCGACCAGGGAACCGCCGACCTCGTTGGAGACGCACGACAGGGTGAAGTCGTGTTCGGTCAGGGGCAGGTGCAGCAGTTGGTCGAAGGTGATTTCGGTCGGGCGGTCCACCATGCCGAGGATCCTCAGCGTCCACGAGGCCGGGTCGACCTGGGGCAGGCCAAGCTCGGTGTCCACGCGGTAGAACTCTTCGTTCGGCGTGTAGAAGGGGGAAAGGCCCCGCACAGGAGGGTGGGCGGCAGGCGGGAGCGGTGCGGCGGGATGTGCCGGATCGGGGACGCGTACGCGCGCACGGGCCGCGCTGACGTCGTATCGACGCCCCAGCAGAGCCCGGCCCGCGATACCGGCCAGCGCCGACGCCGCCGCGGTCCCGGCGGTGGCGGCCACGAATCCGCGCCGGCTGCCGACCCGGCCGCGCGCACCTCCCGTCGGTTCCGCGGGGGGAACCTTTGCCGTGCTGTCGGCCGGCGCCCGAGCGGGCGCGGTCGGCGGCCAGGCTCGCCGGTGCAGCGCTGCCAGCGCCCAGATTGCCGCACTCCCCGCCACGGCGGCAGCAAGGGAGGGCCAGATTGCCGTCGGGCGGGCCATCGGACGTGTCGCGGCGGCCAGCGCCCCGACTGCTCCGAAGCAGGTCACGATCGCCGCGCCCACCAGCGGCCACCGAAGCGCCAGCACCCCCGCCACGATCGCGATCAGGCCCAGCACGGCGAAGATCCCGACCAGCAGCACCGCTTTGTCGTGCGCACCGAAGGTGTGGACCGCGTATTCCTTGAGCGGAGTGGGCGTAAAGTCGATCGCCGCCGCCCCGACCGCCGCCACCGGTGCGGTCCCGGGCCCGGTCGACACCGCGACCAGCTCTCCCACCCCGATCGCGACCCCAGCCGCGACCAGCCCGACCACCCCGCCCAGAGCGAACCCCTCACCCCACCGGCGGGCCGCGAACAGACGCACACTCACAGCAAGCTTCTCGGCCCCTTTACGGACCCGCCCAAGCAAGATCCCCCCTTCGGCCCAGTTGCCGTCCACCACGGCACCTGTTCGCCGCACCTCACTGGGTACTCAGCGCCACCAGCGTCTTCAGCTTGGTCGCGCTGGCACTGTTCGGACTCGTACCGGGCGGCAGGCTGCTGGGTCTGCAGCGACGTCGGCGGGCCCGTCGAACTGCCGAAGCAGGGCAGCACCACCCGCCGTTGACGTCTCGCCGGGCCTACGGCGTCCGGAACCGTCGCACCGAGGCGGAGCGGCAGGAGTTGGCCCGGGACGTCCGTCGCCACTGACGCGTCCCACAGCCCACGAGGGCATCCCCGCGGTCATCTCCTATTGAGATAACTGACATCGAGATCCATCGCACTCGATGGGGAAGTGGCAAGAGCTGTCGCGCGCTGAGTGCAAGTGAGAGCAGCGAGGAAGCCGCTCGACCACCGGCGAGCCAGGCCCTCCGCTCGTCCGCCACGAAAGAAGGCCTCATGTCCCAGTCACCCGATCTCCGCACATCCGGTCCGCGCACGGCACACCACGCCGCGACCGGTGCGCGTGCTCCCCACGGCGTCCCCGGCTGGCTGGTCGCGCTGCTGGCCGTCGCCTCTGGCGCGACCGTCGCCAACCTCTACTACGCACAGCCCCTCCTCGCCTCGCTGCGCGACGTCTTCCACATCACCACGGCCACCGCGGGCGTCCTCATCACGCTCACCCAGGTCGGCTACGTGATCGGCATGCTCTTCCTGGTCCCGCTCGGCGACCGGCTGGAAAAGCGCGGCCTGATCACCGCCCTCCTGACGGTCACCACGCTCGCCCTGCTTGCCGCCGGCCTCGCGACCGGGTTCCCGATGCTGCTGGTCGCCTCTCTGATCAGCGGTGGCACCTCGGTCGTCGCCCAGATCCTGGTCCCCTTCGCGGCGAGCCTCGCCCCCGACCATGCCCGCGGACGGATCGTCGGCCGGGTGATGAGCGGCCTGCTCACCGGCATCCTGCTCTCCCGTACCCTCAGCAGCCTGGTCTCCGACATCGCCGGTTGGCGCGTGGTCTACCTCGGCTCCGCCGTGCTGATGGCCCTCCTGGCCGTGGCGCTACGCTTCGCCCTGCCCAAGCACGCCCCCACCACCACCGTGCCGTACCACCACGTGCTGCTCTCCACCGTCGCGCTCGTACGCACCCACCCCGCGCTGCTGCGCCGAGGCCTCTACCAGGCGGCGATGTTCGGTGCCTTCAGCGCGTTCTGGACCACCGTCACCTACGTCCTGACCGGCCCGGGCTTCCGCTACTCCCCCATGGGCGTCGGCATCTTCGCCCTCGTCGGAGCCGCAGGTGCCGCCATCGCCCCGCTCGCCGGGCACTGGGCCGACCGCAAGCTCGCCCGTCCCATGACCGGCCTCGCATTCGGCGTCGCTGCCGCGGCGTTCGCCGTCGCAGGCTTCGGACAGCACAGTGTCGTGCTGCTCGCCCTGGCCGCGATCCTCATCGACATGGCCGTGCAAACCACCCTGATCCTCGGCCAGCACACCATCTACCAGCTCGACGCCAGTGCCCTGGCCCGCCTCAACTCGGCCTTCATCGCCACGTTCTTCCTGGGCGGCGCCCTGGGCTCCCAGCTCGGCTCGATCGCCTACCGCACCGGCGGCTGGGACGCGGTCGCCATCCTTGGCACGGCTCTGCCGCTACCGGCGCTGCTGTACTGGCTCACCGAGCACCGCGCCGCCGAGCGGAAGACCGTCTCTGTGCCCAACTGAGCCAAAGAACCGCGGGAAAGCGGGTCAATTCGCACCCGGTGTGGTCCACGGGAATGGACCGCACCGGGTCGTGGGGCCCTCTACTCGCCGGCAGAACCATGGGTCCAGACTGAAATGAAGACCTGGTCAGGTGATGTGCCGCAGTAGTGCGGCGACCGCTGGTGGCGCCTCGCCGGGAGGGCGGACGACCATGATCTTCCAGTTCGGCGCGTGCCGGTCGAACCGGTACTGGAGCAGATCGGGAAAGCGGTCCCCGATCGATTTCGGCATGATGCAGACGCCGAGGTCATTGCGGACCAGTTCGGCCGCCGCGACGATGTCGTTCACCTCGAACGTCGTGCCGCGGTCGACACCTGCCGCCCGGAAGGCCCGGTCGACCGCGTAGCGGATGGCCCAGCCGGGTGTGAAGTCCACCAGCGGCAACTGGGCGATGTCCGCGAGCCGGACCTCGCCCTTCGGTGTGGCCTCGCCGAGCACCCGCCGGGGCGCTGCCATCAGCACCATGTCCTCGCGGGACAGCAGCCGGGTCGTGAGCCCACGCTGCTGCTGACGGTCGAGGGCCACCACGGCCAAGTCCACCGTGCCCTCACGCAGTGCCTGCCGGATGTCGGCGACGGCAGCCTGCCGCAGCTGTACGACCACCCCCGGATGCTCCGCGCGCAGCGCGGCCAAGGCATGGTGGAGTCCCGCCCAGACGCCCTGCATCGTGCCGACCGTCACCCGCCCGCGCAGCTGCCCCTGCACGGCGTCGACCGCTTCCCGGGCCAGCTCGGCGGCCCGGAGTGCCGTGCGTGCGGCAGGGATGAACGCCTCACCAGCCGGGGTGAGGGCCACGCGGTGCGTGGTGCGATCGAACAAGGGTGTGCCCAGTTCGCGTTCGAGGGCGCGGACCGTGCCGGACACGGCGGACTGGACCACGTGCAGTCGGCGTGCGGCCGCCGTGAAACCACCCGTTTCCGCCACGGCGACGACGACCTCCATCTGCCGCAAATCCATCGTCCGCTCCCGGGCAAGCAGTGCTCCGCGCGACGCGCATGCGACGGACGGGCTTCGATCTTTACTGCATCGTATGCGGAACGCACGGCACCCTGCGGATCGCCGGATCCCCCTCCGGAGCCCCCGGTCACCCGCGTCGGGTCGGCAGACGAATACCGCGACCGTTGCTCTCAGGCGCGGACCAGGGGTGTGTCGACCAGGTGCTCGGCCAGGAACCACGCCTGCCGCTCACCGGTCCGGATCACCTGGGAGACCAACAGGTCGTTGGTGCCGTCGTCACCACCCTCGGCGGCCCGGGCCGCGGCCTCGTGGGCGTCGACGAGGATGGACTCGTGGGCCGCGAGCAGCCGGGACAGCATCGCCGGCACCTCCTCCACCCCGTCCGGGGGTCGCGGGATCGAGGTGAGTTCGGCGACGTGCCGGGAGTCCCCGACCGCGACGCCGCCCAACGACTGGACACGCTCGGCCAGCGCGTCGACGATCTCCAACTGCTCGCCGGCATGCCGGTCCAGGACCAGGTGCAGTTGGTAGAAGGTCGCGCCGCGCATCAGCCAGTGGTGCTTCTTGTAGAGGCCGTGGAGGATCTGCGTGTCCGCGAGGACCCGGTTCAGGCGCTGACAGGAGTACATCCGCGTCTCGTAGGACAGGCCGACCGGATACAGCCTGACGGTCCCGAACTCCTGGATCACCTCGCCCTTCTGATGCAGCCAAGGCTGGCTTCCGTGCGGGGTCGACGAGTGGGTGGTCATGGGGCGCCTCCTGCGGTTCCGTGCCGTGTGTACCCCAGTGACGTTAGGTGCGGGGC
This sequence comes from Streptomyces sp. NPDC001020, assembly GCF_053599115.1. NCBI lineage: Bacteria > Bacillati > Actinomycetota > Actinomycetes > Kitasatosporales > Streptomycetaceae > Streptomyces > Streptomyces sp. NPDC001020. The sequence continues at coordinate 275,564 of NZ_JBSFLQ010000004.1, forward strand.
CGGGGACGACTTGTCCGGCAGCGCATGCGATGGAGTCCGCGAGCGCACGGTAAGGCGGGTCCTCGTCCTCGGTGTTGGCTCCGGGACGACCCGCCGTACGCCGTGGACTCGGGCGATCGGGAAGGAAGCGAAGGACCCGTCGATCCATCCTGTTCCTGATCCGGGGTGACAACGGCTGAGTGACAGACGGGCGTTGCGGTTCGGTGGGAGTCGTAAGGGTGAGCGGGGCACACCGCCCGGGGTGCGGCGGATAGGAGCGGGTCTTGAGGGGAAGCTCTTTCGAGCACGTGGGGGCCGAGGGGTGCCCCGTTGGTCGCTTGTCACGCACCTGACATACGACGCACCTGTGCGATGCGCCGAAGAGAGAGGCACTGAACGCCATGAACAGACCCCCCTTCCGTGGCTTCCGCCGCACCGGTCTTGCGATTCTGGGCGCTGCGCTGGCGTCGGCCACGCTGGGCACCGCGGCGAGCGCGGCCGTGCCGCCGGACACGGCGCACGCCGCTTCGGCCGGGGCGCGGACGGCAGCCGCGCGCAGTTGCGCCGTCGTCTACTTCGACCTGGGCGAGACCCTGGTGCACACGGACGAGGCCTCCCGCACCGGCTACATGCCCGGCGCGGCCGCCTATCTGCGCAAGCTGCGAGCGCGGCACATCAAGGTCGGGCTGATCACCAACGTGCCGTCCTCCTGGGGCAAGACGGACCTCGAGCGTGCCGCCACCCTGAAGAAGGAGGTCGACGGCGCCTGGCAGGGCTCCGTCCCCTTCGCCTGGGAGGACTTCGGCGACCGGATCCTCACTCCGCGCACCGAGGCGGAGCGCAAGCCGGCGCCCACCCTCTGGGAGCGGGCCAAGACGCAGGCGCACGGCTGCCGGCTCGTCTACGAGGCAGAGACAGCCGCGGAGACCGACGTCGCGGTCTCGCTCGGTTACGTGGCCTACCAGACGGGGCTGCCCTCTCGCCCCGCCTACCTCCCGGTCGGCGTGATCGAGCGGCTGGCGCACGGCTCCCGCTGACGCGCCTGCACGGCTTGCCGCACGCCCGCGCCGCGCCCGCGCTCGAGGGAGAGTGCGGGCGTGTGCCCGTCCTACACGACGGCCTTGGGGTGCGGTTCCGACGTCTGCGGCTCCGCCGCCTCCCTGGGCCCGCGGCGCATCGCCTCAGCGCGCACCACCAGTTGGAACGCGCCGAGCAGCACCGCGGTCGCCAGGGCGCTGTGCCAGAGCAGGGCGTCCAGGCGTCCGGCAGAGAGGTAAGCGCCCACGGCGACGGCCGCCAGGGCGCACACCGCGCGGTCCACGATCGACTCGACCGACAGAAGCGTCGCCCGCGGGGCGTGGGCAGGCACGGCGTCGTTGACCAGCTTGCGCTGGATCGGGTATGCGAATCCGGCGGCGGCGGCGAACAGACAGAGCAGGGCGACGACCGTCCAGGGCCCGCCGAGCGTGATGCCCGCCAGGGTGCCCGCGAGGGCGAGGCTGAGGACGGACACCCAGGCCACCGGGGACAGACGGCGGCCGAGCCACTGGGGGCGTGCCGAGCCCACGGCCTCCGCCACCGTCATGGCGGCGAGCACCCCGCCGTGCGAGGCCTCGCCGATGCCGTGGTCGAGCAGGATCGGCTGGAAGAGGTTGACCTGGCAGATCCTGGTCAGCGTGAACACGGCCACGCCCTGCACCATCACCAGTGCCAGCCACGGCGAGCAGGCGAGGCAGCGCAGCGCGGCCTTCGCCTCGCCCAGCGAACTGCCGCGCCCGCGCTTCGTGGCCCGGCTCTTTCCTGTGTGGCCCGGCGCGTCCGTACGCCGTGACCCGGCGGAGACGGCCGCGCGGGGCAGGGCCATGACGCAGACCAGGGACCCTGCCGCGGTCACGGCGCTCAGGATGTACGGGGCGGGATGGGCGAGGGCCATCAGCGGACCGACCAGTGGCCAGCACACGACTTTCGCGGCCAGTCCGAGCGCCCGGGCCGTGCCCTCCGCCTTCAGGTAGTGCTCCTCGCATCCCTCGGCACGCAGCCCGTCGTACAGGTAGGCGCTGGCCGCTCCCGAGGTGAGCGAGCGGCCGGCAGCGATGGCGAGGAAGTGGACGAGGAAACCGGTGTACGAGGCACTGAAGACCGGGGCGAGATTCGCCGCCGTCATCACGACGGCGCCGGCCCGCAGGCAGTTGCGGGTGCCGATGCGGTCAGCGATCAGCCCGGTCGGGACCTCGAAGAGGCAGAAGGCCACGTAGTAGATGCTCTGGATGCCGAAGATCTGGCCGTCGGAGAGTCCGGCGTTCTTCTGATAGGCGTAGAACACCGGCATCCACCACAGCAGGTTGAACAGGAGCTGGAAGCCGTAGTTGAGCCGGATGATGCGACGGGCGGTGCCTGTCAGGGAGGTGGTGGCGAGCCGTGACGTGGCCGCGGGGCGCGGGATGCGGGGGCTCACAGCGCGTAGGGGCGGATCTGGACCAGGCGGAAGCTGCCTTGGTCGGTCAGCAGCCACTCGATGTCCAGAGGGCCGTCCACCTGGGGCGCGCTGAAGTGGGACTGCAGCAGCCGCCCGGTCAGGGACAGGTCCGCGAGCCGGGCCCGTGTGGTGGCGGGCAGTTGCTCGCTTGAGGAACCGAGGTCGACGGTGCGCCCGCCCCCCTCGACGGTGTTGTAGAGGTACTGCTGCGGAAGGGTCTTGCCCTCGACGACCTGTTCGGGCGACCCCGGCGAACAATTGAGGTAGACGTTGCGGAAGTCCTCGCGCCGGGTCGGGTTACAGGTCACCAGGACGCCGCCGAGTGCGGCCGGGACGTACACCTGGATGATCACGCCCATGTACGTCTCGTCCGGGGAGATCCCCACCTGGTGACGCAGCCGTACGCTGCGCGGGGAGAGCAGCGAGGCCCACACCTGCCGCACGGAGTCGAGGAGTTTGCCGGTGCCGCGCACAGCGGTGACGGAGTCGTAGACACCGGCCGCGGAGAAGCCCGGGAGGTCTTCGGCGTTGGAGGACGAGCGCACCACGAGCCTGCCGCCCGCGGCGAGCGAGGTGTGACAGGCCCGCGTGATCTCCTGGGCGACGGAGTCGGGCATCGGGGTGTGCCGGATCAGGTGCTGGAGCTGCAGACAGAGCGAGTCGAGCACGTCGGTGGCGTCGAGTTCGAGCGCCATCTTCAGCTTGCCGATGCCCTGCTGGAGCGCGGGGGAGGAGGTGAGGAAGCGGTGCAGGAGGGAGAACGGCAGGGCGACACCCTCGGGGGCCTCGACGGTGTCGGCCACGAAGGAGGCCGCGGCCGCGCGGAGTTCCACGGCGGAGGGCGCGTGCAGGCCGAGCCGGGCCGCGAGGTGCCCGTACAGGTTCTCCCGCGGCGGGCGGGGGCGGCCGTAGAACGCGGTGAGATCGGCCGTGCGGCTGTCGAGTACGTGGTGCAGTTCCCCGAGGTTGGCCGCCTTGGTGCCGTAGCGGTCCCGGTCGGCGCTGCGCAGCCGGTGCAGGGAGAGGACGGGCGCGTCCTGAAGGAGCGGTGGTTCCAGCCGGATGCGTTGCTGGTGCCAGGCCGGGGCCCGCAGCTCCGGAACCTCCTCCATCCGCTCCAGGGTGATCTCGTCCTCGCAAACGCGGTAGCGGACCCAGGCGCCGTCCAGACCGTCCTTCTCGATGAGCTGTTCCAGGTCGCGGACGATCGCGTTGGGGATGCCCCACCCGGAGGCGAGGACGTTGGTGTGGGAGAGCGGCGTGATGGGCATGGTGTTGATGAATCCAGCCACTCTCTGCACGTCGTCCGGCAGGCAGGGCATGGCGACGATGTCCGACCAGCCGAGCCCGCCTGCCGCCGCCTCGTACTCCTCTACGGTCCGGAAGTGGTGCAGCCGACCCATCGCGTCCCCGGGGTTGAGCGGCGTGCGGGTCCTGGTGCCGAAGAGCTGGTGGCTGAGAATGCGCGGCACCCGCTGCTCGCTGACCGCGGCGAGTTCCTCTTCCTGACCGTGATTGGCCGGCTTGAGCAGCAGCGGCAGCCTGCCGTCGAGGCGCTCGCGGACGAAGGAGTAGAAGAACTCCAGCAGCTCCCCGTCCATGGTGTCGGCCTCGGTCGTCTCCAGCACGAGGAAGGTACGCTCGGTGCCCTCCACGTCCCCGTCGGTGTGCAGGGAGAGCACCCCGAGCAGGAAGCGGCGCCCGGGGTCCATGTAGACGGACGCGTTGAACTCGTCCAGGGCGGCGTCGAGTTCGGCGACGTCCATGCCGAGGACACGGGTGGCTATGTAGTTGACGTGGAAGGGGTGCACGGCCGTGTCCAGCAGATGCCAGGTGGACTCGGCGCGGTCGACGACGACCTTGAGGTACGAGTGGCCGGCCAGGACCCCGGACAGTGTGCGGAACAGCGGCAGCGAGAGGTTCTCGCCGACGACCGTGCGGTCGGTGGCGGGTTCCGCGACGTCGGTGGGGAGAGTGACGGTGCTCATGCGGGGGCTCCCTCGGGCTGCGACGCGGCGGACACGGATTGCGCTACGGCGTACCCGGCAGGCGGCAGCACCGTGGGCAGCGCGTCTATCAGCGTCGTGAAGTCGCGGAGCACGGTGCGCGCGTCGGGGGCCGAGAGCAGACACAGGGCCGCCATCGTGTTGGCCCCGCCTGCGGGGTCGTAGACCGGCACAGTGCTGCCGTCCGGCAGTGAACTCTCCGGTACCACCGACAGAGTGCTGCCCTCGCTCAGCGCGACGGTCTCCTTCACCGTGGGAAAGTCCCACACACGGCGGTCCCGCCAGGCCTCGCCGTGGCCGTCCACCGCGAGGACCACGAGGGAACCCGCGGCGCCTCGTGCCTGCTCGGGGCCCAGGGCACGATCGGGCCAGTCGACCGGGCGGCCCAGGAGGTGGTCCACGAGCATGCCGACGAGGTCGAGCCCGAAGACCTCCTCGATCTGCGGGACGGTCATCGCGCCGCCGAGCCGGGCGGCCGTCTCGATCAGCCACATGCGCCCGTCGGCGCCGAGCTTGATCTCGGTGTGCGTGCCGCAGTCGCGCAGGCCGAGGGCGTCGACGGCGTCCCGGGCGAGGGCCACGACGCGGTCCTGGAGGTCCGCGGGAAGTAACGCGGGGGTGATGCCGGCCCGCTCGGTGAACGGCTCGACCGTCGGCATCCGGCCGCTGACGCAGACCGGACGGAAGACGCCGTCCGCCACGACGCCCTCGACGCTGACGTAATCGCCCCAGCCGGGCTCGTCGAACCACGGCGTGGCCTCGCCGGTCACGATCTCCTCGACCACGTAATGCGCGTCGGCCTCGGCCACATGGAGTTCGGCGAAGCCCAGTTGGGCGGACTCGGCCATCGTCGCGCGCGAGCGCCGCCACGCGGCGTCGGCTTCCTGCGGGGAACCGATGATCTGGTGGGCGGTGGAGCCCGCGCTCCAAGCCGCCTTGAGCAGCATGGGGACGGGCAGAGTGGCGGCGGCCTCGTGGAGGTCCGTCTGCGTGGTGACGGGGTGGAACGCGGGCTGCGGCAGGCCGCGCCGATGCCAGGTCTGCCGCATCCGCCGCTTGTCGCGGGCGAGCGCGACGGCGCCTCCCGCCCCAGGGAGACCGAGGGCCTCACACGCCTCGGCGACGGCCACGACCGCGTACTCGGAGAAGGTGAGAACGGCGTCCGCGCCCACGGCTTCAGCCCGCGAGACGATCAGCGCGACCAGGTCGGACCGCTCCGCTTCGGTCGGCCTCACGACCGAGGCGCACAGCCTGCCCGCGGACGCGGCGACCGTCGACGGAAGCGCGCTGAGCGCCAGCAGGTGCACTTCCGCTCTCGCCGCCGCCCGCGACAGGACATGGCCGAGCGGCGGACCACCTTTGGCGTGCACCAACAGAACTGTGCTCACTGAAGTTCGTCTCCTATCGCTTGTCCTGCCGGGGGGCGTCGAACAGTGGCCCGGCCCCGCTACACGACCGGTCGGCCCGGCTGGGCCGTCCCCGGGATCAACCCGCGTAGAACACGACGGGTGCTGGCGGCGCATTCAAGAGAAGCAGACGGGGGACCCCGGAAGTGCCACGGGAGACGACCGCGGGATCAGGCAAATGCCTGAGTCGCAGACCTCTTTGAATCAGAAGGGGGTTTCTGGGGCCGCCTATGGTGAGTTGTGCGGGGATGCGCTCACGCACCGCAGTCGGCCGATAACCGAGCATGAGTGGGTCCGGCCCGGGAAAGGCATCGCAACGTCACCTTCCGCCGCCCGGCAGCGACTTGCAGGAAGGGCAGTTGTGGACGATTCCGGTGTCAGAGCATTCATGGAGCGCCTCCCCGTGTTCTGGTGGGAGGCCGACGAGCAGTCGCGCGTGGCGGAGTGGGGCGGCGGCGCCTTCAACGACCTGTCCACCGCGCAGCGCTTCCTCGACCGCGCGCGCCAGGAGATGTCCGCTCCGGTACGCCACCTCGAAGAGGGGCACCGCCTTGTCCAGTTCGACGGCCGGACCTTCCACGTGCGTTGGCCGCCGGGCGAGAGCCCGGACCACGGCCGCACCCGCGGGATCGCCGTGGAGACCGGCACCCAGCCCGCGGGCGGCCGCCGGTACGCCGCCTTCGCGGAATTCGCCGACTTCGCCCCGGCCGCGGCCTTCCTCCGCGACCGCCACGGCCGCTACTTATGGGCCAACCATTCCTATGCCCACCTCTACGGCACCACACCGGAGCGGATCGTCGGCAGCCGCATCGAAGACCTCGACACCCCTTCCGACGCCGCCCAGTTCCGCGCCCTGGACCAGGAGATACTCAGCCGGGGCAAGCCGGTGCGCCACCACCTGAGCTATCACCGCACGGACGGCAGCACGGGGCAGGCGGCCGGCCACCGCTTCCCTGTCCAGGAGGGCGGCCAGACCTGCGTGGCCGGAATCTATGTCGACATCACCGAGCACGCCCGGGCGATGGACCAGCGCCGAGAGGCCGAGGAGAACCTGAAGGCACTACGTGATCACAGCGGTCTGCCCTGCGCGCTGCTCTCGGTCGACGGCCGTATCGAACAGGCGGGCACAGCCACCGCCGAACTGTTCCGGTCACGCCTGTCCAACCTCATCGGCCGCCGCGCCCACACCCTGCTCGCCACCACGCCCGACCTCCGCCCCCTGCGACTCGCGTGGGAGGGGCTGATCACCCGCCGTATCAGGCGGGCGGAGACCTCCGCCGTGCTCCTCGATGCCCAGGGACGCCAGCGCCGCACGCGGCTCCACCTGGCCGCGGTGAGCGGACCCGCCGGCCGCGTCTCACACGTGTGGGCCGTCGTCACCCACCAGAGCATCGCCCATGAGGCCCACCCCCCGCTCACCGCCGCGCAGATCCGCATACTGTCCCTCCTCGCAGGAGGCAGCACCAACGGCGAGATCGCCGCCTCGCTGGGGCTCTCCCGGCAGACGGTCGACTACCACCTCAGCCGGCTCCGGGCCCTGCTGGGCGCTGCGACCAGGCCCGCCCTCGTCGCCCGTGCCTACGTCCTCGGGATCCTCGGCCCCCGCACCTGGCCCCCGCAGCCGGCCACAGCCTCATGAACTTCTGCGCATGCTGAGTTCACCGGCCACGGCACACCACCCCAAACGAGTGCAGGGTACTTACGGGGATGACTGTTGCCGCGTAACCATTTCCGCAAGTGAGGGACGGCGTAGGCCGTGTCGGCGTCGAGGCGTTGGGGTTTGAAGCGGCGGCCGCGGTGGGGGGCGCGTCGCGTCTCGTTCGGTGCCCGTGAAGGGCCGACACCCAGGGCAGCCTCGCCCTGGAGCCCAGTCTTAGGTGTGCCGCCGGTGAACCGCGGCACGAGTTCCCCCGCCAGACGGCCGGTCCTCCCCACCCGACGCAGCCCACCTGCACAGAGTTGGCTGGAATGATTCCTTCCGGTCGATGCGGCGGGATCGGTCGGCGTAACCGGCCGCGGGCCGACGTTGCCGCCCTCGGGCGCCTGATTGCGGGCCGATCGCCCCGCGGACCGTACGGGGCCACCTCGCCGCCGTTGCGGAATCGACGGTTCCAGAGTCGTTCGCTAACCCGGAAGCGACGCATCGAAACCGAAATTTTCACGCCATCTCGATGACCATCGACAACAGTGCAAACCATCTGGCCATTACTTAGGTGTGATAGAACCTCTGTTCGTGCAGGTGATCGGCGGAACGCCTCCGGCAAGACCCGGTCCACGCACTCTGCCCGAAAGTCGAGTGACCTGGTCCGAGACAGGGGGGAACATGGATTGTTTGCTGGTCGGATTCAACGACACATCCTTTCCGGATTACGTCGAAACGGTCCGAGCGATGGGAGAGGACTCCGGCGCCTTCCAGGACCTCAGACTCGCCTTCGTGGAACACGAGGGCGAGCCGCTGCGCGCACTTGAACTGCTGACCCGGTTACACAACGAGGAATTCCAGGACAGGCCCCAGAACTTTCACAACTCCGACTTCCTGTGGCCAGTGATCACCTATCTGGGGACCTATCTGCACCGGGCCGGACTGTCCTTCGACTATGTGAACCTCTTTCACCTGGAGAAGGACCGGCTGCGGGAGAAGCTCCAGTCGCAGGACGTGCTGACGGTCGCCATCACGACGACGCTGTACGTGTCCGCCCAGCCGATCATCGAGATCGTCGAGTTCGTCCGCCGGTACAACAAGAAGGCCAAGATCGTCATCGGCGGCCCGTATGTGGCCAACCAGGCGCAGGTGGTCTCCGGACCTGACCTGGAGGCTCTGCTCGACTACCTGGGCGGTGACATCTACGTCATCGGCCGCGAGGGCGAGAAGACGCTCGCCCGGCTGATCAAGGCACTGCGCGACGGCGCCGACCTGGCCGGTGTGCCGAACCTCGCCTACCGCAAGGGCGACACCTTCGCCCTCACGCTCCCGGAGGTGGAGTCCAATCCGCTGGAGGAGAACATGGTCGACTACGACCTGTTCCCGCCGGACGCGATCAACGAGTTCGTCACCACCCGTACCGCCAAGTCCTGCCCGTTCTCCTGCGCCTTCTGCGGCTTCCCGCAGCGTGCGGGTAAGTACACGTATCTGGACCTGGAATACGTCGAGAAGGAGCTGGACCGGCTCAGCCGACTGCCCCACGTCAACACGATCACGTTCATCGACGACACCTTCAACGTCCCGAAGGTCAGGTTCCGCGAGATCCTCCGGATGATGATCGACAAGGGGTACGGCTTCCGCTGGAACTCCTTCTACCGGAGCGACCACGGCGACGCCGAGACCATCAGGCTGATGCGCGAGGCCGGCTGCGAGGGCGTGTTCCTGGGCATCGAGTCCGGCAGCGACGCCATGCTCAAGCGGATGAACAAGACCGCCCGGCGCAAGAATTACGTCACAGCGCTGGAAGCGTTCAACGACGTCGGGATATCCGCCTACGCGTCCCTGATCGTCGGTTTTCCCGGAGAGACCGAGGAAACCGTCGAGGAGACGATCAGCCTCATCGAGGAAGGACGCCCCGACTTCTATCGCGCCCAGTTGTGGTACGCCGATCCAGTCACTCCGATCTGGCAGCAGCGCGAGGAGTACGGAATTCGTGGCGAGGCGTTCAACTGGTCGCACAACACCATGGATTCCGCAACCGCCTGCGACATCATCAACGACATGTTCACCTCGGTACGGAACTCCATCTGGCTGCCCCAGTTCGGATTCGAGCAGTGGAGTGTTTTCTATCTCCAGCGCCGCGGTATGTCCCTGGGTCAGGTGAAGACTTTCCTGCGGAATTTCAACGCGGCCGTGGCCGATCAGATTGCCCATCCCGGGCGCCGCCACATAGCGCCGGACATCTTGGCCTCCCTCCGGGAGAGTGCGCATTTCGACGTCGTCGCCCGCGTCTGAAGCGCGACGCATATCTTTCTCATCTGACAGGGGGTCTTTTCGTCGTGCGCTCGGACGCGTCATACGACTCGACACACGAGGAAGAACTTCAGGACGCGGTGGCGATCGTGGGCATGGCGGGACGGTTCCCGGGTGCGCCCGACATCGCCTCGTTCTGGCGCAACATCCGCGACGGCGTGGAGTCGGTG